>JAYVZU010000153.1:0-19059 GCA_043783075.1 Rhodanobacteraceae bacterium | reverse complement strand
GCAACACTTGGGATGCGCAGGACGTCGAGCCAAATCTTTGTCAGCTCGGCTTTAGGACCGGTTGGGCTGGGCAACATCTCGTCAAGTACGGAGGCGAGGTGTGCGACGGTTGGGTCTTCGAAGAAGGCCATCAGCGGTAGTTCAACGCGGAGATCCTGGCTGATACGCGCGATGACTTCCATGGCCTTCATGGAGTCGCCGCCGAGGTTGAAGAAGTCGTCGGTGGTGTTTACCGTGGGCAGGCGAAGGACCTCGGTCCATATCTTTGCCACGGCCTGCTCGGTAGCGGTGCCGCCGCCGGAGAGGGTGGTTGGGGTCTGCGAGTTCGGAGTCCCGTTTGCGTTTGCCATTATCTCCACTACCGTGTTGCGGCCGTCGCAACCTGCGCGGCGTCATTCGGGTTCTGGGTCAAAGCCTGGTAGTTGAGTTTGCCATTTGCGGTGCGCGGTAGAGCGGTGACGGCGGTCACGTTGACCGCGGTGCGGGGGAGGTCGAAGAGCTTGCACGCCGTTTCGCGCACGTCATCTGTCGCGTCGATGCCTTCCACCGCGATTTGAAGTAAGTCATCGGAGCCGAAACAGGCTATGGGTGCTGCGAGGTGGCGAGAGAGAACGTTTTCGACGTCGTCGAGGTTGAAGCGTTTGCCGAAGAGCTTGAGGAAGCGTTTGAGGCGGCCGGTGATGTAGGCAAAGCCGTCGGCGTCGATGCGGGCGAGGTCGCCGGTGCGAAGGGTGCCGTGGAGTTCGTCTCCCTTGGCGAGATCGTCGCGCGACTCGGCGTAGCCCAACATGACGTTGGGGCCGGAGTAGAGGAGTTCGCCCGTGTGCTCGTCGGTGGTGAGCTGGCCTTTGGGGATGGCGATGCCTACGGAACCGGCTTTCTCGCTCAGGCAATCTGCGGGGACGTAGGAGATGCGGGCTGCGGCTTCGGTTTGGCCGTACATGACGAAGAAGCGCCAGCCGCGGGTTTCGGCGAGCGTGAGCATCTTGCGGATGCTGGCTTCGTCCAGCTTGCCGCCGGCTTGGGTGAGGGTCTTGAGCGATGGCCCGCGCTTGGTCAGCAGACCGGCCTGCAGCAGGAGTTGGTAGGTGTAGGGGACTCCGGCGAACGAGGTGCAGGTGTGGCGGTCAATTGCGTCCCAGAACTCGCGGCGCAGGACGCTGTCTTCGGAGAAGACGATGGAGGCTCCGGCGAGCAGGTGGCTGTTGATCACCGACAGGCCGTAGGAGTAGGGCATCGGGAGCGACGTGATGGGCCGCTCTGCGGGCGTTAACTGCAGGTACTCGGCGATGGAAGCAGCATTGGCTTGAAGGTTCGCGAGCGTCAGGCGGACGAGCTTGGGGCTGCCGGTGGAGCCGCTGGTGTTGAGCAGGAGAGCGAGGTCCGGGTGGAGGTCGACGTCTTGCGGCTGGCTCGCTACCAGTAGGCCTGGCGCTTGCAAAGGGCTGGGCGGATAACCGGGCAGATCGGGATTCGACTGAAGAGTGAAGATCCAGTCGGGCTGGTAGGTGTGGAGGAACCCGTTGAGGAGGTCGGGATTAAGGGAGGCGTCGAGCAGGATGAGGGCACTGCCCGCGTTGAGAGCGGCGAGGTATGTTACGAGGCACTCGTAGCGATTCTGGGCGAGCATCAGGCCAAGCGATTTGCGGCTCAGCGCAGGCAGGGCCGCCTGAATGCGGGCTACATCCGCGCGCAGCGTAGCGTACGTCCGCACAGTGCCGGTGCGGACGTCGATGGCGGCTGGCACCTCATCCGGTTGGTTGAGGGTCCAGAATGGCATCGGAGGCATGTCCATGTTGGGTGAAATCTCTGGCACGACGGTAGGTCCCCAAGATCGGTTTCGGGATTTGCACTTACGTCCAAATAGCTTGCGCTCTGCCACAGGTGCTCAATCGGCAGCCCGCTGCTTGGCGCGAGTGCGGCATCAGGAGTGCGTTCCTACCCCTTCGGAGACAACGGTCAGAATGGGGAGGGAGACGGTGCGATCCTCGACGGCAGAACCCTGGAATTTGCCGAGGCGTGCGGAGTAGAGGTCTTTGGGGAGGCCCTTCATTTGCAGAATGGCTTCCTTGACGACGCTGTTCTGCTCCTTGAACTGGAGGGTCATGCCACTGGGCAGACCGGAGATGCTAAAGGTGTCCTCGGAGACGCGGTCGAGGCGGAAAGCTGGTTCGTTGTCGAAGAGTACGGCGAGCTGGCCGTCGATGAGGCGAACTGCCGCGACGGCTCCGCGGGCGAGGGTGGAGAGCGGCTTGCCGATCACGAACATCGGCATGTACTCGCCGGGGATTTTGAAGTCACAGGCAAATCGGCGGAGCTCTGTGGCGGAGGCCGGCATCGGCTCCTGCGTCATGGAGATCCCCTCGGCCCGTCTCTTTGCCAGAAAATCTGGCGGGAATAGACTGAGCAGGAAGTCGTTGATCTGTACGTCGATGACGATGTGGATGCGCACGATCTGGCTGTCGTTCTTTACCGAGTGGACTTTGGAAAAGTCACCGTACCAGAGCTCGCCCGGCTTCCAATCCATGCGTTCGCCATCGATGACGAACGCGACGTCGGGGTCGGTGATGATGGGAATGTGGAGGCGAAGCAGACCGAACTGGAAGCTGGTGTGGAAGTCGAAGTGATCCTTAATATAGCCGCCGGGGGGAAGGAAGAGGATGCGGACAACCTCTTTGGGGCAGGCGAGTTCGTCGAGAATCTCTTTGAAGTAGGGGGTGCGCTTCAGGTTCTCGGTCTCCTGGTAGCGATCCATTCCAGCGGCGCTCGGGAAGACGGAATCCTTGCCGCCCATGCTGTGCAGGGCGATGCCGGTCCACTCGCCGGCGTGGTAGGGGCCGGGCTGCGGGGCGGATTTTACGTCGCGCAGAACCTGCAAATCGTTGACGAGACGCTCGACGTCATGGGTCCTGGGAAGCCTGATGGCAACAGGGTCATTGGCATGGCTGGTGGTCATAAATCCTCCGGAATGAACTGCGATGGACACTCCGGTGAAGGCGGAATGTTTCATGAACAGCCGGTTTGTTCCTAAGACGAAGTGTACGCTATCTGTTTTGAAGCTTGAACCCCGATAGTTGTAGGAACGGGGTCCAGAAGTGGAAGCCTTTTGCTCACAGAATTGGGCAATGGGTTGGCCTAGCAGGTCCGTGCTATTCTGCCCGGGCAAGTCTAAACCCATGCGAATCTTTCATCTTGTACCGAACATGAACTACGGCGGGTTGCAGAAGGTGGTCCAGTTGCTCGCCGTTTGTCAGGTTCGAGCGGGTCATTCGGTGACCATTGGCTGCTGGACCCACCAGTCAAATCACCCGGAAGCCGAGGCGGAGATGGAAGCGGCCGGAGTACGGGTGGTCTATCTGCGTCGCGGTGCGGATGGCGAGATGTCGCACGGCAAGCTGGAGTCCATCAAGAAGTTGATGTCCTACCTGGGCAAGGGGCGCGCGGATATTCTGCATATCCATAATCCATTTGGGTACTACATCTACGGAGCTCTCGCTGGAGTCGCCTCGGGGACGAAGACGATCAATTCGATCCACACCATGGCGATGTTCGACCACCCCCGGTTTGGGCGCAAGGGCAATAGCCTGTTCTGGACCTCTGCGATGTTGACCGAAGGCGTAATCTCGGTGTGCGACGAGGTGGACGAGTATCTTGCAGAACGGTTCGAACTCCCGCAGACGAAGCGGTTCGTGGTGGAGAACGGGATCGACCTGACGAAGTTTCTGGCTCTACCGGACCGGGTGCGTGGCGAGGAGATTGTCTTCGGGTTTGCGGGTCGTATGGCTCCCGAAAAAAATCATCACGTTCTGTTTGAAGCCTTTGCGATGGCTCGCCGTAAGCACAGTAATATTCAGCTGCGGATTCTTGGCGGCGGCGGACTGGAAGAGCAGTTGAAAGAGCAGGTTCGGAAGCTGGAGATGGAGCACGCCATTGAGTTTTGCGGATTTGGCAATGACGTTCCGGGATTTCTGAGCACGCTGGACTTTTATATTCTGCCGTCGAAGTTTGAGGCTCATCCGCTGAGTTTGATCGAGGCGATTGCGTCCGGTTTGCCGGTGGTTGCGACGAAGGTCGGCGGGGTTCCGACGATGGTGAAGAATACGAATTGTGGCTGGCTGTGCGAGCCAAATAGTCCGGAGGCGTTGCTGGCCGAGATCGAACAGGCGATTGCGTCACCGGATCGCAGCGAGCAGACGACGCGTGCCCGTAAACTTGCATCGGTGTTGTATTCTGCCGAGCGGATGGCCGCAGATTACGAGTCAGTCTACCGTCGGCTTCTGCACTAGACTAAGAATACCGGAAATACTACATATTTTGGGGAATCAATGCCTTACGGTGGGGCCGTATCACCGAAACACTGGACCGCGCCGTACTATACTGACCAACAATCTTGAATTCGGGATGGGACCATAGGAATGCAAACACCAACGACGGCGGGTTACTTTCTCTCATCACAGCAGAGCCATATATGGCTGTTGCAACAGCGGGCGGAGACCCAGTTCTCGTGTCAGATTGCCGTGACGGTGGCTGGCAAGCTGGAAGTTTCGCGGCTGGAAATCGCACTGGCGGAGTTGGTGGCGCGCCACGAGATGCTGCGCACCGTATTTCGGCGTCAGGCCGGAATGAAGCTTCCGTTTCAGGTGATTCTGGAGGTTGCGGAGGCGAAGTGGGTGATCGCGAAGGCTGGAATTCCCACAGAAACGCTGCTCGCCGAGCAGGCTGCGGAGCCGTTCGACCTGGAGTTGGGACCGGTCGTAGGGGCTGCACTTAGCGCGACGGGGGACGATCAGCATTTGCTGGTCCTCACGTTGCCGGCACTTTGCGCGGATAGCAAGACTTTGGCGGCGTTGGTCGCGGAATTGTTTGATATCTATGCCAATCCCACGGGCGAGCGTCCGCAAGAAGCTCTGCGTTATGTACAGTTTGCGCAATGGCAGGCGGAGCTACTACAGGATACCGAAGACGACGCTGCGGTTGAGGGGCGTAGGTTCTGGGCCGAGCGGGCGGAGTCTGGCGAGCAAAAGATTGACCTGCCGCAGGAGATGACGGTAGAAGCTGTCGGTGCGGTTGCGGTCATTGAAGTGCCGGTTGCTGCGGCGACGTTCGCTCAGATTCGGGCGGTTGCGGGTTCCGCCGATGCCTTAGTGAGCGATGTATTACTGGCGGCGTGGCAGGCCTTGGTCTCTCGCCTGACGGGGCGGGCAAGCCTCGCGGTAGGCGTGACGTTGGCGGGCCATGAGTACGAAGAGCTTGCAGGCGTCATAGGCCCGATTGCAAAGGTCATGCCGATTCACGCCAGGTTTGAGGGAAACCCCACATTTTTTGAGGCCGTCGGGCAGGCGAAGGCGGCCGTGGAAGAGGCAGCTGGTTCGCAAGAATACTTTGACCCGGCGACGGGTTTTGTCGAGGATGCGGCGATTGGATTCTCGTTCACTTCGCTGGCCGGACTTTCAGAAAAGGGTGGTCTTGGGCTAAGGGTTGTCGGTGAGACGTGCGAGCCTGGCGGTGGCAAGCTGGCTTTGCTCTGCGAAGAGGCAGACGGCAAGCTGAAGTTACGGGTTGTATTTGATAGTTTGAGGTTTGGGCAGGCTGCAGTCGCAAAGTTTGCCGAATACTATGTGACTCTGCTCGGGGCAGCGGTTGCCGATCCGAAGCTGCTGGTCGCACGCCTCCCCTTGTTGGATGACGCTGGCGTGGCACGGCAGGTGTACGTATGGAATGCGACGGAGTCTGCTTATCCGCAGCAGACGATGCACTCGCTGATCGAGGCGCAGGTGGTGCGGACGCCGGAGCGGATGGCGTTGCGGTGCGGAGATCGCGCAATGAGCTATGCGGAGATGAACCTGCAGGCAAACAAGCTGGCGCATTATCTGCGTGGATTGGGTGTGACCGCAGGATCCTTGGTTGGGCTTTGTGTGGAGCGGTCGGAGAGCATGATCGTCGCGGTTCTGGCGATCCACAAGGCGGGTGGTGCGTATGTTCCGTTGAGCGGGGATTTCCCGAAGACCCTGCTGGCGCAACAGCTTTCCGGGGCGGTTTTGCTGATCACCGAAGCGAGCCTGAAGGCCAGTATGCCGGACCAGTTTGGTGTGGCGGCGGCTGGGCCGGTGATCTGTCTGGATGCAGATGCGGCGAGTTGGTCAGGTTCGGCGGAGACGAATCCGGAGGAGGTTGCGACGCCGGAGGATCTGGCTTATGTCATCTATACCTCGGGTTCGACCGGGATGCCGAAGGGTGTTGGGGTGCGGCATCGCAACCTGGTGAACTACGCCTGGGCGATCGCTGGGCAGCTAAAGTTGGCGGAGATTCCGGATGGTCTGCAGTTTGCGACGGTGTCGACGTTGCTGGCTGATCTGGGAAATACCTCGATTTTTCCGGCGCTGGTGAGTGGCGGCGGGTTGCATGTGATTCCCTATGAGGTTGGAACGGATTCGGCTGCAATGGCGGAGTATCAGACGAAGTATCCGGTGGATGTACTGAAGATTGTGCCGTCCCACTTGCGGGCGCTGCTGCAGAGTCCGGAGCGGGCGAAGGTCTTGCCGCGTAAGTATTTGATTACAGGCGGCGAGGCACTGACGACGAGTCTGGTGGCGGAGATTGAAGCCTGCGGGATGGGCTGCGCGCTGATCAACCACTATGGGCCAACCGAGACGACGGTAGGCTCGCTGACGCAGCCGCTGCATGCGCTGGGACATACTCCGAAGCTGACGATTCCGATTGGACGTCCGATCGCGAATACTCAGGTCTATGTGCTGGATGGGCTGCTGCAGGTGGTGCCGGAAGGTGTGACGGGCGAGCTGTATATCTCGGGTGCGGGCGTTTCAGCGGGGTATGTCGGCCAGCCGAAGCTTACGGCGGAGCGATTTGTTGCGAATCCATATGTAAGTGGTGTGACGATGTACCGGACCGGCGATCTGGCGCGGTATGTTCCGGGAAGTGGCGGAGCGGTCGAATTTTTGGGCCGCGTGGATGACCAGGTGAAGGTGCGCGGGTTCCGGATTGAGCTGGGCGAGATTGAAGCCGCCCTAATGAAGCAGTCGGGAGTGCGCGAGGTTGTGGTGCTGGCGCGTGAAGATGCTGGCGGCTCCGATAAGCAGCTGATTGCGTATGTTATTGCAAATGCTGGAGATGTTGTGACTGGCACGCAACTGCGTGACGACTTGCGGCATCAGCTGCCAGACTACATGGTCCCGGCGAAGCTGGTTTTACTCGAAAAGCTGCCGCTGACGGCGAATGGCAAGATTGATCGGAAGGCGTTGCCGGATGCAGATTCTGAGTCATTCCAGCGGCCGTACGTTGCGCCTTCGACGCCGACGGAACAGGGTATCGCGACGATTTGGGAGGAGGTACTGCGCCGCCAGAATGTGAGCGTGGATGCCAATTTTTTCGAGTTGGGCGGGCACTCGCTGACGGCGACGCAGGTGGTTTCGCGGATTCGGCAGCAGTTTTCGATCAATCTGGCTTTGCGAACGCTGTTTGAGTCGCCTGTGCTTCAGGATTTGGCCTCAGCGGTGGATGCGGCTGGACCGGCTTCGGTGGCGGTTGTGGCGCCGATCAAGCGTGCTGCTCGCGAGGCGTATCGAGTGCCGGCGGAGTAGCTGATTTTCCAGCGCCGGCGCTTCACAGTTCAGGGGATTCCGGATCGACAACGCGATGTGGGATTTCAGCCTGAATGTGCGTTAAGTTACGGTGCTTGCAGGTCGCTATCTCAGTGTGGACGTGACACAGCTGTGACAAAGGCGAAGTCTCGTGCTGCTACAATCCATGTAAATATTTGGTTGCATTCTTTGCAACTTTTGCACTGGAGCGACGACCAAAAGTCGCAAAAGAATGGCTCCTTTGGGTCCGATTTGGATGCGAGAATTTTAAGATCGTCTGCAAAGGCGTTTGGACCGACTGACCGTTATTAGTTTGGAGGCCAGTTATACGTTCGGCCGATGATGAAACCGATTCAGGAGAGATAACGTGTCTATTTTGCCAAAGAAGAGTATGGGGCCGATTCGTCGCCAGGCCGTTGATCTAGCCAACTTCAATCCAGTTCGCGAGAGCTTTCTGGGCGATGATCTGCCATTGCCGTTGATTCTGGAGCCGGCAGCCGATCAGGTGGATTTGGCGGACTGGGCCCGCAATAATCATGACTACATCGACGCGAAGTTGGCGAAGCATGGCGGCATCCTGTTTCGCGGCTTTGGCTTGGCGAATGCTTCGGATTTTGAACGGGTTGCGTCGTCGATCTGCGGCGATTTGTACTCCGAGTATGGGGATCTGCCGCGGGAAGGTGTTGCGGGCAAGGTTTACACGTCGACACCGTACCCGGAGGACAAGCGGATTTTGTACCACTGCGAGAGTTCGCACATGAGTTCGTGGCCGAGCAAGATTAACTTCTTCTGCGTGCGCGTGGCGAAGGAGGGCGGGGCGACTCCGATTGTCGACTGCCGCAAGGTGTATCAGCAGTTGGAGCCGGTGGCTCGGGAGAAGTTTGAGCGTCTGGGGTTGATGTATACCCGCAATTTCTCCGATGGGCTGGACGTGAGTTGGCAGCGGTTCTTCAGCACGGACGACCGGGAACTCGTTGAGGAATCGTGCAAGAAGGCTGGCATGACCTGCGAGTGGCACGGTAAGGACGACCTGCGGGTGAGTCAGCTTTGCCAGGCGGTTCTGGTTCATCCGAAGACCGGAGAGAAGACGTTCTTCAATCAGGTTCAGTTGCATCATGTGCATTGTCTTGATCCAGAAGTGCGGGAGTCGCTGCTTTCGATCTTCAAGCGACAAGATCTGCCGCGCCACGTGTACTACGGGGACGGATCTCCGATTGAGGATGAGGTGATGGACCAGCTTGGCGAGGTGTATGAGCGCAACGCCGTTCGATTCCAGTGGCAGGAAGGTGATTTGGTCTGCCTGGATAACATGCTTGTGGCTCACGCTCGCGATTCGTATGTTCCGCCTCGTAAGATTGTCGTGGCCCTGGGCGACATGATTCATGCAAGTCAGCTCCCGATGGCCGTCTGACGGGACAAGAATGGAAGAGCTTCACCCTAGTTCGAGCGAGGCACCTGTCAATCCGAACGCTACGTTCGCGTTTCCTCTGACATCCGCCCAGTTGCGTCTATGGTTTCTTGAGGAACTGTCCCCGGATGAGACGTCTTATCTGATTGCGTGGGCGGTCCGGATTCGGGGACCGCTGGACGCAACCGCGCTTCGACGGAGTTTGAACGACATCGTGCAGCGGCACGAGGTGTTTCGGACAAGGTTCATCGCGACCGGAGGCGAGCCGGTCCAACTGGTCATTCCAAAGGCGCAGGTTCCGCTGACGGAGGTGGACCTTAGTTCTTTGGGGCTGGCAGCGGCTGAGGAAGAGGCTCGCCGGCTAACCCGCAAAGAAGCTGAGACCCGGATGAGCCTACAGAACGGGCCGTTGCTGCGGGGGCAGTTGCTGCGACTTACGGCTCAGGATCACGTTCTGCTTCTGACGACGCACCACATCTGCTTCGACGGCTGGTCGCGCAGTGTGCTGGTGCGGGAGCTTGGGCAGCTTTATGACGGCTACACTCGGGACAATCCGATCGAGCTGCCAGAGTTGCCGATTCAATACGGCGACTTTGCTGTTTGGCAGCAGGAACACCTGAGCGGGGCGTTTCTGGAGGGCGAGCTGGGGTACTGGAGGGAGCAGTTGAAGGCTCTTCCGCTCAGCGTGACGATTCCTTCGGACCGTCCCCGGCCTCCGGTGCAGACGGTCCATGGATTTTCCCTGCCGTTCACGCTCTCTTATGCGATTACGGAAAAGCTGAAGTGGGTTAGCCAGCGTGAGGGTGTTACTCCTTTTATGACACTGCTGGCGGTTTTTCAGATGCTGGTGGCCCGGTACAGTGGGTTGGACGACGTGGTGGTGGGCACGCCGACGGCCAACCGGAATCGCCCGGAGCTGGAAGGGATTATTGGGCTGTTCGCGAACACGTTGGTGCTGCGAACGCAACTGAGCGGCGATCCGACGTTTCGCGAGGTATTGAAGAGGGTGAAGGAGACGGCGCTCTCGGCGTACGCGCATGAGGAGATGCCGTTTGAGCAGCTGGTGCAGGAGTTGCGGCCGGAGCGCAGCCTGAGCCATAGCCCGCTGTTTCAAATCTTGTTTTCACTTCGGAATACACCTGCGGGAAGCTTTCACCTGGCCGGGATGAAGATGGAGCCGTTTGCCGGAACGGGCGAGTCGTCGAAATACGATCTTTCGATGTATCTGGAGGAGCAGCCGACAGGGTATCGGGGCAAGGTGGAGTACAACACCGACCTGTATGACGCGGCGACGATCGACCGGATTCTGCGGCACTTTGAGACGTTGCTGGAGTCGGCGATCGAGGCACCGGAAAAGCAGTTATCGGAACTCGACATGCTGGGCGCAGTGGAGCGCAAGCAGCTCCTGCTGGATTGGAATGACACGGCGCGAGAGTATCCTCGCAGCCTGTGTGTACATCAGTTGTTTGAGCGTCAGGCCGGGAGCCGCGGCCAGGCAATCGCGTTGGAGTTTGGCGACGCGAAGATAACCTACGCCGAGCTGAACGAGCAGGCGAATCATCTGGCAAATTATCTGCGGTCGCAGGGGATTGGCGTTGGGCAGCGGGTTGGTCTGTTTGTCGAGCGCTCGCTGGCGATGTTTGTGGGGCTGCTGGGCATCCAGAAGAGTGGTGCGGCGTATGTGCCGCTGGATCCGTCGTACCCGGCGGAACGAGTGCGGGCGACGCTGGAAGCTGGTGGCATTACGCTGCTGGTCTCGCAGGAAAGCTTGTTGGAAGCGCTGCCTGAGTATGGTGGCACGGTGGTTTGTCTGGATCGGGATCGTGCTCTGCTGGAGCAGCAGAGTGGCGAGAATCCGCAGTCGGGCGTGACGCCGGATGATTTGATCTATGTGATCTTCACCTCGGGTTCTACCGGCAAGCCGAAGGGTGTGGAACTTGGGCATCAGGGCGTTGTGAACCTGCTGGACTGGATGCGGGACGAGCTGAATTTTGACGAGCACGGTGTGTTTCCCGCGCTGGCCAGCTTCGCGTTCGATATGTCGATTCCAGAGCTGTACATGGCTCTGGCGGCAGGTGGGACCGTTGCGCTGGCTCCGAAGCAACTGGCGGCCGATGGCGAGGAGTTGGCGATCTTCCTCCGTAAGCATGGCGCGACGCTGGTTCATGCGACTCCGACGACGTGGAGTCTGCTGCTGGATGCTGGGTTTACCGGAGCAAATCTGACGCGGTGCATTGGTGCGGAGCCGCTTCCGGCGGAGCTGTTTGGGCGGCTGATGGACGCCGCGCCGGGGACGCCGCTGTACAACTTCTACGGGCCGACCGAGACGACGGTGTGGTCGACGCTCCAGCGGTTTGAGTCGGCTGCGGATCGGATTGTGATTGGGCGGCCACTCGCGAACACGCAGATTTACATCGTGGATCGAGACGGAAATCCGACCCCGATTGGGGTTCCCGGAGAGCTGCTGATCGGCGGCGATGGTGTTGCCAAGGGCTACCTGAATCAGCCGGAGTTGACTGCTGAGAAATTCATACCGGACACGTTCTCGAAGGCGGCAGGCGCGAGGCTTTATCGGACGGGCGACCTGGGGCGTTATCTGCCGGATGGCCGGGTGGAGTTTGCCGGGCGCATCGACAACCAGGTCAAGATTCGTGGATTCCGCATTGAGCTGGGAGAGATTGAGACGGTCCTGACGCAGCAGCCGACGGTGCGCGAGAGCGTGGTGTTGGCGCGCGAAGATCAGGCTGGCGATAAGCGGCTGGTGGCGTATGTGGTTGCCGAGGCGGGGCAGGTGGTCACGGCTCGCGAGATGCGCGAGTGGGTGAAGCAGCGGCTGCCGGAGTACATGGTGCCGACGTCGTTTGTGATGTTGGAGCGGATGCCGCTCTCGCCAAACGGCAAGGTGGATCGCAAGGCGCTGCCTGCGCCCGATGTCGAGGAGGCTGCGGTTGTCGGCGCGATGGGAAATCCGATCGAAGAGATGATCGCCAACATTTGGGCGGAGGTTCTGAGGACCTCGGAGATAACCCAGACGGCGAACTTCTTTGAGTTGGGTGGACACTCTCTGCTGGCCACTAAAGTTGTGGCGCGGATCCGCCTGGCGATGAATGTGAACCTGCCCCTGGGTGCGATCTTTGATTCGCCGACGGTGGCGGGGCTTGCGGCGCGAGTGAATACGCTGGTGCGCGAGGGCACGAACCATGCGGAGGCCCCGCTGGTTCCCGCAAATTGGGGGTCGAAGCCGAAGCCGCTTTCGTTTGCGCAACAGCGACTTTGGTTTTTAGATCAACTGGAGCCGAACAGCCCGTTCTACAACGTTCCGCTGGCGATGCGGTTGGTGGGACCGTTTGACGTGATCGCGATGGAGCGGGCGTTGGCTGGGGTGATCGCGCAGCACGAATCGTTGCGGACGACCTTTGAGCTGCGTGGCGAGGAGCCGGTCCAGGTTGTGGCGGCGGAGATTCCGCTTCCGCTGGTGCAGGTCGATTTGACCGCGATGCCGGACGGACTGCGCGCAGCGGAGGCGCAGCGGCTGGCGACGGAAGAGGCTCGGCGTCCGTTCGACCTGGCCAAAGGACCGCTGTTTCGCGCGCTGCTGATCAAGCTTGGCGCGGAGGACCATGTGTTCATGGCGAATCTGCACCACGCGGTGAGCGATGGCTGGTCGCTGGGCGTGTTGATGAACGACGTGACGGCCCTGTATGAGGCGTTTCGCCTAGGTGTTCCGCCGCAGTTGCAGCCGCTTGGGCTGACCTATGGCGACTATGCGGTCTGGCAGCGCAAGTATCTTGAAGGTGGCGCACTGGAACGGCAGCTGGAATATTGGAAGATCCAGCTTGCTGGTGCGCCACCATCGATAGAACTGCCGACGGATCGCACACGGCCGCCGGTGCAGACGTTCCATGGATTGAAGCGCGTTGCGCTGTACCGGCCGGAGTTGCTGACGGGTTTGAAGGCTGTGAGCCGCAGTGAAGGCGCGACACTGTTTATCACTCTGCTGGCTGCGTTCAATGTGCTGCTGTCGCGGTACTCGGGCCAGAAGGACATCGTGGTTGGCACCGCGAACGCGGGTCGGCATCATCCGGATACAGAGAAGATAATCGGCTACTTTGCGAACACCGTTGTGCTGCGAACTGACCTGGAGGGAACACCCAGTTTCCGCGAGCTTGTTCGTCGTGTTCGCGAGACGACCTTGCAGGCTTTTGCGAATCAGGATGTTCCATTTGAGCGTCTGGTTGAGGAACTGAATCCGGTTCGAGATCTGAGCCGGTCACCAGTATTTCAGGTGATGATCATTCAGCAGAATGCGTTTGAACGGTCGAGTAAGTTCGGGTCGCTGAAGGCGGTTCCATATGCTGCAATGGGTGGTGCGGCGAAGGTCGATCTGCTGCTGAGTGTTTCTGAGGACGACGGGCGGCTGCGTTGTGTGCTGGAGTACAACGTCGACCTGTACGACGCCGCGACGATCGACCGGATGCTGGAGAACCTCGGGGTGATTCTGGAAGATGTAGTTGTGAACCCGGCCGAAAGTGTTGCCGAGATTTCGCTGCATCAGCCATCGCAGCTGGAGCAGCAGGTCGTGACGTGGAACGAGACGGCGGCGGAATATCCACGCGACAAGTGCGTTCATCAACTGATCGAAGAGCAGGCGGCTCGGACGCCGGATGCCGTTGCGGTTGTAGATCGCGCGGAGCACATTACCTACCGCGAACTGAATCGACAGGCGAACCAGTTGGCTTGCTACCTGCGTGGCCAGGGTGTGAAGCGCGGCGACCGGGTCGGCGTCTATCTGGAGCGTTCGCTCACTCTGATGGTGACTCTGCTGGCGGTGCAGAAGTCCGGTGCGGCATATGTTCCGCTCGACCCTGCGTATCCGGTGGAACGCCTGAAATTGGTGTTGGAAGATGCGGATGTTGCGTGTGTCGTGACGCTGAGGTCGCTGGTTGACGGGATGCCGAAGTTCACGGGGCGCGTGATTCGACTGGACCGCGAGGCCGAGGTGATCGGCGCGGCGAATGACGAGAATATGGATGTTGGCGGGACGCCGGAGGACTCGATTTATGTGATCTTTACTTCGGGTTCTACGGGCCTACCGAAGGGTGTCGACGTACCGCATCGCGGCGTCGTAAACCTGCTGACGTGGATGGGCAAAGAGCTCACCATGGGGCCAGGGGATGTCTTCCCCGCGCTGGCCAGCTTTGCGTTCGATATGTCGGTGCCGGAGCTGTACCTCGCGCTGGTGACGGGCGCGACGGTGCTGCTGGCCGAACGCCACATGGGAGCCAGTGGCGAGGACCTTGCCGCGCTGCTGACAAAGCACCATGCGACCGTGGTTCATGCCACGCCGACGACCTGGAGTCTGCTGCTGGACGCTGGATTTACGGGGGCCGGGCTGAAGCGTTGTATCGGTGCGGAAGGCCTTCCAAGAGAGCTGTTCTCGCGACTGATGCACGCGGCCGAAGGAACTCCGCTATATAACTTCTACGGGCCCACCGAGACGACGGTGTGGTCGACGTTCCATCGGTTTACGAACGCGGATGAGACGATCGTCATTGGCCGGCCGCTGGCAAATACGCAGGTCTATGTGTTGGAGCCGAACCTGCAGCCTGTCCCCGTGGGCGTGTTAGGTGGAATCTACATCGCCGGCGACGGTGTGACGCATGGCTACTTTGGGCAGCCAGAGCTGACGGATGAAAAGTTCCTCCAGAACCCGTTCGCGCCGGCGGGCAAGCTCTACTACACGGGCGATGTGGGCCGGTATCTGCCAGACGGACGCATCGAGTACATATCGCGGGCAGACAACCAGGTAAAGCTGCGCGGATTCCGGATTGAGCTGGGCGAGATTGAGTCGCAACTGGCGAGCCATCCGCTGGTGCGAGAGTGCGTGGTGATCGCGCGCGAGGATCATCCGGGAAATAAATTTCTCGCAGCGTATTTGGTTGCGGAAGATCCGCAGGCACCTGTGGATACCGCAGAGTTGCGGGCCTATCTGAAGGAGGGGCTGCCGGAGTACATGGTTCCGACGGGCTGGCTGGTATTGGAGCGGCTGCCGCTTTCGGCCAACGGGAAGGTAGACCGGAAGATGTTGCCGGTGCCGGATGCGATCGCGCTGAAGTCGATTGCGGGCCGGACTCCGCAGACGCCGGTAGAGATTCGGCTGGCGAACATCTGGGAAGAGCTGTTGCACGTCATGTCGATCCGGCTGGACGACGATTTCTTCAACCTCGGTGGACATTCGCTGCTGGCCGTCCAGATGATGGCGCGGGCTCGCGAAGCGTTTGGCTGCGACCTCCCGCTCACGCTGCTGTTTGGGGCTCCGCGGCTGGGTGATCTGGCAAAACTCATTCAGACGGAGCGCGGGAAGCAGCCCTTCAAGGCGCTGATTCCGATCCGCAAGACCGGCACCAAGCCGCCGTTGTTCTGCGTGTCGCGACCCAATGTGAATGCGCTTGGCTTCATCTTTTTGGCGCGCCATCTTTCGCCGGATCAGCCGGTGATGGGGTTGCAGACCCAGATGGACAAGGACGGAGCCAACTGGGCGTATGACCAGGCGGAGTATGAAGAGAGAGCACAGGAGTACATCAGGGTTCTGCGCGAGACGTACCCCGAAGGGCCGTATCTGCTGACTGGCTACTGCGAAGGCGCACACATCGCGTTCGAGATGGCGCGGCAGTTGGAGGCGATGGGCCACAAGGTCGGAATGCTGGCGATTCTGGACGCGTGGCCGGTGGAGAATACGGTTAGCCGCCCGAAGTATGTTCTGCGTAGTTATCTGCGAGAGTTCCGGAAGTTTCGGCGCCAACGGCTGGTGGAATGGCTTCATACAGCGACCGGTTCGATCTTCAGACGGCGCAACGACGAGTCTGCTCCGAGTATGGAGAAGCCAGTCGACCCTGCGCAGGCGAATCTTGCTGCGCAGCGGGAGGAGATCGCCAGGCAAGTGGCAAAGAGATACTGGCCCGGCCCGGATTTCGTCCCCACGATGTACAGTGGGCGCCTTACGCTGTTCCGCACCAGGAAGCAGCTGCGAGTTCGGATCAACGACTACGAGATGGGCTGGGGCCAGAGAGTCACGGGTGGGGTTGAAGTGCATCCAATCGGCGGATTGCATGGCGTGCTGCTACGTGAGCCGTCCGTGATGGAACTGGCGAAGAAGATGCAGGACTGTATCGACCGTGCACTCGCGGAAGACGCAGGGTCGGAAAAGTCGGTTGTCGACGCCGTGCAGGCGACGGCCGAGGTTTCCTAGCGTGACTGCGCTAGTTTGAGAGTTGGCCGATCAATGTCAGATCGATCCCTACTCCTTTTGCAACCTTCATGAACATAATGCTTGGATCTTTAAGTCCCCACGCGACGTAGGGGACTGGGAACTTCGTCTTGACGGTGCAGGTCGTGCCCTCGATAAAGACCTCGACTGGGACGGTAATCTCGTGTGGCGTGCCGTGCAGGGTGAAGGTTCCTGTCAGCTGAATCTTTGAAGCTCCGGTGGCTGCGAGGTCTCCGGTGTAGCTCTTGGGGAAGAATGTGACGTCGGCGAATTGGGGCGCGTCAAGGACGTCTTTGGTCATCTTCTTGTCGCGGCTTCCGCTTCCGCTGTCTCCGCTGGCCGCGTTGACGACGACGGAACCGGCGATGGTGTGGGCCTTCGGGTCGAACTCAATGGAGGCGCCCTGAGCATGGAATGTTCCGTGTTTTTCGCCATCATCGGCGCCAAGGGTGAAGCTGACGGTGCTCTTGGCGGGGTCGGCGGTGAACTTCTCGTGTTGGGCGAGGGCGGCGGAGGTGGAGAGCAGAGGCAGAGCGAGTGCAAAGACAAAAGGCTTCATTGAATTTCTCCGGGGGTGGTGGAATTTGGAGCTGAAGTGGATGGCTGAACGATACTTTTATTTAGCCAAATAGCGATGGATGTTATGTCATGGTCGGAGAGGTACTCATGACCGGGCATATCGGTCCCGGGGATTCCAAACTTGATGATGCGGGCGAGATGGAATTGGCGCTGGGCGGGTGAATCGGAGGACGGGAGATGGGACCATGGGCCGGTTTGGAGGTTGGGCGGCAAGTGCTCGAAGCTTCGTTGCCAGCGTACGCGCGTGGGACCGGAAGGCGTGTGACAGGTAGCACAGTCTGCGCTAAAGAGATCTTCAGCTGCTCCAGCGTTGGGAGAAGATGGGGCCGGTTGCCATGATTCTTCGAGGCGAATGTGTTCTTCGTAGTTGGAACTTTTGAGGCTGGAAAGGTAGGCGATCAGGTCGTCGCCGCGGGTTGAGTTGCGGAACAGGTATTCGTAGGACGGCATGAACGATGCGTGGCTGATCTGCTGCGGGTTGATGAAGTGGGCGCGGAGCCAGAGCGGGGAGCGGCGACCGCCGATTTCGGAGAGATCGGGTCCCAGTCGGCGGTTGCCAATAAGTGGAGGCTGTGCGGTACGCAGGGTGTCGAGCAGTTGAGCGGGGCCCCACAGGACCACATCGCGCGTATTAGGCCGGACGTATTGGGAATGGCAGTTGATGCAGCCCTCGGCGATATAGACCTTGCGGCCACGTTCGACGGCGGAGTTTGGCGCGGCGGTCGGGCGGCCGAGACTGAGTTGGATCAGGCCCGCGACTAGCAGCACCACAACTGTCGTAACGACTTCGCAGCGGCGGTTGTGGAGGAGCGTCGGGATTTGCGGCGCAAAGATTGCGACCGCCGCAACCAAGACGAACGCAGGTGGAATGTGACCGAGGTTCTGGCCCATGCCGATACCCATCGCGGAGCCGAACCAGCCGGCAATAGCGTAGATCCAACCAGCGCGGCGGGCGCGATCCTGCGTGGAGGCGGGACCAAAGAGCAGGGCGGGGTAGGCGACGAGCGCGACGGAGTAGAGCGAGACTCCGACGGGGTAGAAGACCGAGGCGAGGACCGCACGGCTGGGATCGAGCAGTAGGAGGCAAGCCGTGGTGAGGGCCGCGAAGGCGCAGCCGAGGACGAAGGTCAGACCGCGTCGGCGCAAGAGCCACACGCTGAGGAGCGCAGCGGCGAGGTGGAGCGAGGCGTTGGTCCAGAGGTGGGTAGTGCCCTGCCAGGTGCCGGCTTTCAAGGCGGGGGTGTTTTGGATGATGAAAAACGCGGCGGAGTCCAGCCAGACTAATGCGGTGAAGCCGAGCAAGACCCGCGGGAGAGAGAGTTGCTGCATCGGGGCTTCGCAGGCCATTGGCGCTGCGTCGGTGTTGGTGGCGGCGAAGATGCCGACGCAGCAGAGCGTGGCGGCAGCAACTGCCTGAGCCTGTGGGGAGGCAGTGAAGAGCGGTGGGAAGTTGCAGAGAAAGTAGCCGAGTCCCGTGCCGAGTCCGACTGGAAGGAGCGATCCACCGGAGTAGGACGCAAGATTCGTGACGAGAGTGACTGTGAGCAGGCCGAGTCCCGCGCCGATGAGGAAGGCGACGAGGACGCTTAGGGGCAGCGAGAGTGGAAGTAGTGTGAGTGCAGCCGCTGCGGCACAGGTCAGCAGCCCGGCGCGCAGTCTGACGGACGGTCGGTTGGCTGGATTCAGGCATGCTGCGAGCAGGCTGACCAGGACTCCGCCAATACCCATTGCGGC
This sequence comes from Rhodanobacteraceae bacterium, assembly GCA_043783075.1. Taxonomy (GTDB): domain Bacteria; phylum Acidobacteriota; class Terriglobia; order Terriglobales; family Acidobacteriaceae; genus Edaphobacter. The sequence goes on along the minus strand of JAYVZU010000153.1, from coordinate 473 downwards.
CATGACGAGCTTTAGGTGGGTGTCGGCGATGCGGAGTTCGGCGAGGCGCCTGAGGAAGGCGAACTGCGCGAAGATAAGGAAGTAGACGTAGGTGATGACGACGAGGACGATGCCGCGCCAGCCGGAGACAAATACGGCGATTCTGGCTTCGCCAGAATGACGTGCTTCTGTTTGGGCCACGCTAGTCTTCGACATGGCGCAGCCAGCCTTTCCAGAGGCCCACCGCCTGTATCGATGCGAAGAGCGCATCGGTGATCGCTACAGTGATCCACCCGGATTCGAGCGTGCCCGAAATTACTTTTGAGACGACGAACAGGGCGACGAGGGCTCGAGTCATAGCGGTCAACAACCACACCACTTCAAGCTTTTCTACTGCTATCGGTTGTGGTGCGAGATAAGCGCCATAGAGGCAGGTGAGGCCAACGGAGAGAACAAAGACTCCGATATAGGAGAGGAAGGGCAGGGTATCTGGC
>JAYVZU010000152.1:0-6358 GCA_043783075.1 Rhodanobacteraceae bacterium | reverse complement strand
CGCGGACGATATCCATTAGAAAGCTGCGGCGGAGCAGGAAGAAGCCGCTCATGGGGTCGGTCAGTTTGCAGCGGCAGACCGACTGGCTGATGCGCTCGCCGATGCGGCTGAGCAGGACACGCGCTGAGCCGAATTCGCCCATGCTGCCGCCGTCGGCGTTGCGGGTTCCGACGACGACATCCAGAGATCCAGTCTTGAGAAGGTCCAACATTCGCGGGAGGATGCTCTCGTCATGTTGCAGGTCGGCGTCCATGACGCCAACCACGGCTGCGCTGGTGGACATCATGCCTTCGATGCTGGCGGAGGATAGTCCACGGCGTCCGACACGATGGATGAGGCGGATATGTGGGTTCCAGCGAGCGTAGGAGGCGATGACGTCCGCGGTTCCGTCGGGTGAGTCGTCATCGACGAAGATTGCTTCCCACGAGAGGCCTTGCAGGGCTTCGGTCAGTCGCGCGATGACAATGGGGATGTTTTCGGATTCGTTATAGGTGGGCAGAACAATCGCTAGATCCAGAGGGGAAGAAGTGTACGGAGTGGCTGCGAAAGACGTGGCCGAGGTATTGCGAGGTTCGGCGGTGATTGAGAATGGCAGCAACTACTTACCTCCGGCGGGATGACCAGGGATTCCCAGCACTTGAATGGCTTGAGATCCGAAATTGGGCGCTTTGCAACTGAGACGCAGATTTCGAAGCCGAAGGTGACACGAGCGTGGAATCTGGAGCCGCAAAAATAGATGAACCTTTGCGCAGACCCAGACTGGGAGGAAAAGTTGCGGAACTTAGCCACCTTTGTGTCGGTGTGCCGATTCCTGAGGAGATACCCCCGGAACCGGCTCCGCGCAAGAGGCGTGCTACTTAGACCGATGTGCTGCCAAGTTCAATCAGGCGCACACTTGCGATCGCTTCGACTGCTTTGAGTGCTGCTACGGCAGGAGCTGCATCCTGCACGCTGGGGACGTCGATCTGGACGACAGCCAGGGCCTGTCCCTGCGGAATCTTCTGCGACCGGGTGCTGCGCCCGAGCGCGAAGTTCGCGATGTTGATCTGGTGCTCGCCAAGAATTGTACCAATGCGGCCGACGACGCCGGGGACGTCGTGGTTGCGGATGACGACCAGGGTGCCGTTCAGCGGCGCTTCGATGTCGATGCCGTCGTAGGTTAGCAGGCGGGGCGAGCTGCCGTGCAGCACTGTTCCCGTCGCGCTGGTATCTCCTTCCGACGTGTGCAGCGTCAGCTTCAGCACGGAGCCGGAGCCGCCGGTGACGAACTCCTTTTTATCTTCCTGCAGGCGAATGCCGCGCTCCTGGGCGATGGCGGCGGCGTTGATGCGGTTGACTCCGTTCTCGCATTCAGTATCGGAGAAGATGCCGGCGATTGCTGCGTTGCGGATGAGGTCGGTCTTGCCCTGCGCGATGCGGCCGGAGTAGGTGATCTGGATGTTCTCCAACTGGCCGGTGGTGGAGTGCGAGAGGAACGTGCCGAGGCGCGACGCCATCTCGATGTAGGGAGCTACTTCGAGGTACTCCTCGTGCGAGAGGGAGGGGAGATTGACGGCGTTTTGGACGACGCCGAGTTTGAGGTAGTCGCGGACCTGGGTGGCGAGCTGGATGCCAATGGCTTCCTGCGCCTCGTCGGTTGCGCCGGCGATGTGGGGGGAGAGCAGGACGTTGGGCATTCCGAAGTAGACGGAGTCTTTGAGCGGCTCGGCGTGGAAGACGTCGAGCGCGGCACCGGCGACCTTGCCGGACTTGAGGCCTTCAGCGAGAGCGGCATCGACGATGAGCTCGCCGCGGGCACAGTTTACGATGCGCACGCCGGGCTTCATGATGGCGATGGAGGTGGCGTTGATGAGGCCTTCGGTCTGGGCGGTAAGGCCTACGTGGAGGGTGAGATAGTCGGAGTTTTTGAAGATGTCGTCGAGCGAGGTAAGGGTGACGCCGTTCTCGCGGGCGATCATGGGCGAGATGAATGGGTCGTAGGCGAGCAGCTCCATGCCGAAGGCGGCGGCGCGGCGAGCGACTTCGAGGCCGATGCGTCCGAGGCCGACGATGCCGAGGGTCTTGCCGCAGAGTTCGAGGCCTTGCAGGGATTTTTTATCCCACTTGCCGGCGTGCATGGTCTCGTTTGCGCGAGGGATCGAGCGGCACATCGCGATCATGAGGCCGAGGGTGAGTTCGGCTACGGCGATGGCGTTGGCCCCGGGGGTGTTCATGACGACGATGCCGGCGTGGGTTGCGGCGGCGGTATCGATGTTGTCTACGCCTACTCCGGCGCGGCCGATGATGCGGAGCTTGGGTGCGGCCTCGATGAGTGCGGCGTCGGCCTGGACGGCGGAACGGACGATGAGTGCGTCGGCGTCGGCGAGTTCGGCTTTAAGATCGGTGATTTTATCTGCGGTGACGCAGTTCCAGCCGGGTTCTTTTGCGAGGAGGGCGAGGGTTGCGGGGGAGACTTTTTCTGCTAATACGATCTTCATTTGTGTAAATAGTTTATCTGGGAAGGCATAAAGAAAGCGCTAAAAGTCGCCTAATTTCTGATTGGGGGTGGGGACCCCTCCCCCTGCCTAAAGTAGGTAAAGTCCGAAGTAAAGGGGTTAAGTCTATAAGTTTAACGTTATTCGTTTTGGCTGGGTGGGTTTGGGAGGGGAAGATTTGTCAAGTGGGTGAGGGTATTTGTAAGAGGGGCGAAGGCGAAAAGCGCAACGCAGAGGGCGGGAAGAAGGGCGGGAAGGTTCGCGAAGGAGGGTGCAGCGAACGGGCGGGTGGGGAATGGGGCCCATTCGATTGGGTCGCCTCTAAAGACAAATACTGAGATTCTGGCTTCGCCCGAATGACGACACGATGGAGCGGAGTGGCGGGTGGATTTAGCGTGGGGACCAGAGGCGGGTGCAGAGGAGCTCGAAGCCGGCGACGGGGGTTTCTGCCTTGACGATTTCGGGGCGGTCGAGAGTTTCGGGGGGTTGGCCGCGGCGGTAGATGGTGACTCTGCCGTCGATGGGGTCGATGAGCCATGCAAGTCTGGCGCCGTTGTCGAGCCAGGTTTGCATCTTGGCTTCGACGATGCGGCGCGGATCGCTTTGTGATCGGACCTCGATGAGGAAGTCTGGGCAGAGGGGTGGGAAGCCTGTTTGCTGGGCGGGAGTAAGAGAATCCCACCGGTCGAGGGGGAGCCAGGCTGCATCTGGAGACAAGCAAGAACCATCAGGTAAATTGAATCCACCGTTTGGGCTGAATGAAATACCGGTGCCATCTTCCTCGGCCCAGTTGAAGAACTTGGAAGCTACGTACATCTCGTTTGTGCTGCCGATTCCGCCGACGGGGGTCATTATTGTTAGTTCTCCGTCTTTGTTCCGCTCGATTTTGTAGGGTTTGTTCTGTTCGGAGAAACGCATCAGTTCTTCGTCGGAGACGGGGGCGCTGGGGCGGATGGTGATCGGCATGGCGAGGTTGAGGAGGTCGATTTGTCCGGCGCGCATGGGATTCCCTCCGTTGGGTCTATCGTATCCCACGGTTTAGATCCCATGTCTCAAAAGCGAGACATGGGGCACGGCCAGAGGGCGGCTATTTTTCCGGGGCGCTGACTTCTTTATCGAGCTGAGGTTTGAGGTAAATGGCGTTGCGGGGATAGCCGGCGGCCTTCAGGCGATCGAGCGTGGCGGCGTAGGCCTGCGCGAGTGATCCGTTGGGGCTTGGGTTGACCATGTGGTGGTTTGTGTAGAGCTCGTCGTAGCTGGGGCCGGATCCGAAGCCGGGCTCTTCGATGTTGACCATGTAGGCCATGAGGATGCCCTGCATGTAGTGCTCGGTCATCCATTTCTGAGTGAGCTCGATCTCTTTGGAGAGTTGTACCGGGGTGAGGTGGGTGGGGTCAGGATCGCTGAAGAGGAACTGCTGCGCCTCGTTGAGGGCGCCAAAGGTCTTGATTTCCTGATTGCTGATGTCGGTAAAGGCGCGGTCGCGGTTCTGGTCGCGGAGGACCTCGTCGGCTGGCATGAGGGTGAGAACGCCGCTGCTTTGCGCCTCGTCCCAGGCAGCATGCGCGAAGAGTGTGCGGCCTTTGATCCAGGTCAGGACGCCGGGGAGCTTTTCCTGCGGTATGCCGGTGTGCGACTGCAGTTACTGGAGAACAGTCATGTTGTTGGCAACGGCGACAGCCTCCCAGCGGTAGACGTCAAGATAATGCTGGTACTGCTTCTGGTTGACTTCCCACTCGTGGGCCAAAGCCTCTCGCGTTTCGGCGATCTGGTGGCGATGGTGGAAGTACTCGACTGTCTGTTCGAGGCCGACGGCGATGAGGAGCCCGACGCAGATGGTGCCTACGTGGATGAAGAAGTCTTTCCAGGTGTGGGTAGGGCTGTGGGGCGGGTGTACGTCGAGCATGATTTACTGACTCCGATTGGTTGTGGGTCAAGGGTATGCGATCTGCTTTGTGCTGGAAAGTAACGGGCGTTGGCTGAGCGCCGGGTGTAGGCCGGTTGTTCTACTTCAATGGTCGGACGCGGGTTTTCGGGTAGCTGCGTCGATTGTTTGAATGAGTTCAGTGTCCGTCTTGGCGCCGTTCATCACCGCAACCATTTCGACATTGAGGATACGCGCGCGTTCGGCTGCAAGGTCGTCTCCTTTGATAGAACTTGCGAGGAGACCAGCGTATGTCCGCAGATCCTCGCGATCCATTTTCGTGATATCCGGGAGCGGAACGGTCTGCCCGTATTGCATGACGGAACTGGAGTCTTGAAACCGCTCTTCGAAGGACTGGAGGTTTGAATTGTTGACGTCCACGAGGGAGCGCGATTCCAGCCAAAGCATCAGGCTGAGTTCCATGCGGTCATACATCCGTCCTTCATCGCCGGGAAAATAGGCTGTTGCCCCAATCTGCCGGGCGCTGTCCCATGCCGCCAGCTTAGGAATGAAGATGATGATCGCGCGTTACGCAGCAATATCCTGGGTTTCGCGAGGCTGTCCATTGAAGTTCGCCTGAACTGCATTCAGCAGAACCAAAATCGCGCTATGTTGACGTCTGAGTTCGATCTCATCCCGGGCCAGCAGCTTCATGCTGGTTTCCATGTCGCCTCGCAGCGCTTCCCGGATCTCCGTGACCTGGTGGCGATGGTGGAAGTACTCGACGGTTTGCTTTAGGCCCACGGCGATGAGCAGGCCGACGACGATGGTGGCGATATGGATGAAGAAGTCACGCCAGGTGTTGGGAGTGTGGTGGGCCGGGTGGACTTCAAGCATTGCGGCTCCGGAAGATGAGGGTTGGGTAATCGTATCGTAAGTCTTAGGAGCGAAACACAAGGCCAGGATTAGTCTTGGTCGGGCTTTTGGGAGGCTTCGCGGGCTTTGCGGATTTGGCGGCGGCGCTGCCAGGACTCCACGAGTTGCTGGAGGCCGAAAGCGATGATGAGGCCGACGGCGAAGGTGATGATGTGGATGAGGATGGCGATTGGCTCCTATAAGGTGTCGATGGCTTTTTTGTACATGGGGCCGAGCGTGGAGGCGAGGGCCTGGGTGTACTCGATTTGATTGAGAGTTGTGGCGCAGCTACGGAGGAGTTCGTCGATCTGCGCGGGGGTGAGGGCGGCTAGTTTGGGTTCGATGCGAAGAGGGGTCGCGGCTTCTGTGATGGCGTGACTGACGGCGATCCCGGCTGCGTTGACGAGCACCTGCTGGCCGTAGACGGAGCTGTAGGCCTCGATTTGCGGGGTGGGGAAGAGAGGTATGGCGTTGGATTCGCGCGCGGTCTGCCATGCGGAGTCGCTCATGGACGACCATTGCCAGTAGAAGTGCAGGCTATCGGGTGCTACGGCGTGGTGGTCGCGGAGTTGGTGCAGGGAGTCGATGTCGGCTTCGAGCATCTTCTGTTCGGCGGCGAGACTCTTCAGGTTGTTGGCTAGAGTGTCGTTGTTGGCGGCGATTTCTTCGCGGAGATGATCGCGGGTTTCGACGCGCTCGCCATGGTGATGGATTGCCTCAACCGTTTGCTCCAGGCCGATGGCGATGAGCAGGCCGACGCAGATAGTGGCGATGTGGATGAAGAAGTCTTTCCAGGTGTGGGTGGGGCTGTGGGGCGGGTGTACGTCTAGCATTCCGGCTCCGATGGGAAGGTTGGGACCATCGTATCTTATGTGCGCTGTGATGAGATTCGATGCTGCCTGTAATGCGGCGCTGAGATTTTTGGATGGGAATGAAGAGACGAAGAGGATGAACAGACAGGGTCTATTGGTGATGGCGCTTTGCTTGGTTGCGTTGCCGGGGCTGCGGGCGCAGACTGCTGCGGTTGAGGCTACGAGGATGGAGTTTGTGTTGGAGAGATTGTGACACTGGGGCCGGCGGTTCATCCGGGTGCGACACCTTATGG
>JAYVZU010000151.1:0-2102 GCA_043783075.1 Rhodanobacteraceae bacterium | reverse complement strand
ACCAAGCGGGCTGAGGTCGGTTCGAACGGCTGCGTCTCCACCTACACCAGCCTGCCCTTCGGCGGCGGGCTCACGGCCAATGGAAGCTGCACGGACCCGACCGAACATCACTTCACCGGCAAAGAGAGAGACGCAGAATCTGGAAACGACTACTTCGCAGCAAGGTACTACAACTCCGCAATGGGCCGCTGGATGTCGCCGGATTGGAGTGTTAAATACGAGCCCGTCCCATATGCGAAGCTGGACGACCCACAAACGCTGAATCTTTATGGATATGTTGGCAATAATCCTCTGATTCGAGCCGACGCTGACGGTCACTGCCCTTGTGATGGCGGGATGACAGCAGGTGACCTTGCCAGATCATTTCTGGATATTGCGGAAGTAAAATATTCTGAGGGCCCTGCGCTAGGTGTGAGTGGCCAATGGGGTGTCGTAGAACATAGTGCTCAAATAGGCGTTAGCGCCGAGGTGAGCACCGGTTTGGGCCTTACGTCCATAGAGTCAAAGGTTGAGGTTGGAGGTTCAGCCTCCGTCAAGATTGGTAAAATAGAAGCTTCATTGAAGGCCACCGCTGGCGTGTCCAGCAAAGAAGGGGCAAATGCAGAAGCGAAAGTGGAAGTGAAGGCAGGCTCTTACAGTTATAGCAAGGGTGTCAAGGTTACTGGTGACGGGATTGAGAAGACTAGTGAGACCCAAGCATCTGGCGACTTTAAGGTCGGTGCATCTGGTAAGGTACTCGCTGGGGTAGGCGTTGCAATTAATGTTTCACAAGCCAAACGAGCGTTTGGACAACTTAGTGACAGTCTCAACGCACTAGGTGCAGCAGTGTTAAATCATTTCACCACGGGGACACAAATCATCCCGTCGGTTCCGGGGCACTAATTATGACAACTACGCGCAGTAGGTCGACACTAGAAAAATTGGGGATGATGTTTATCGTATTCCTATCTGTGGCGCTTGTATTCATTGTGGCAATGGTGAGTCGAGGTTTCATACAGGCCCGATCCGCATCAAACCAAGCAAGCGCGACTTTCGGGGAATTTAATCGCGAGGTTTGCGACGGCTCGTGGGAGGCGTCGTTCTCGAAAATGGATTCAGCTTACCGGGCCAAGACGAATTTAGTCGCATTTAGAGCAAACCTTCTTGGAGGCGCTCTCGGAACTCCACATATCGATGGATGCGCAGGGACAATTAGCCATGTGAAGCGTTTGCAAGGAGGGCAAGGTTGGATAGTAGAGATTAGTCAGTATCTAACTTTTCAAGGGAGGACCGTACAGAATCGATGCAGCCTAAAGTCGTCGGAGCGGGGCTGGGTTGTAACGGATTGCACCAATGTGGCACGTGGTAATAACGAAAAATGAGGGACGAAGCGGTCAAGCGAGTCCCCAGGGCGGCACTGCGACATCAGACGTATTAGGTGTTCTGCGTGGCGTGTCGAATGGGTTCGACAAAGCGAGCTGGGCACTCACAGATGGGGCGATTCCAGTCCGGGAATGAGGGACATGAATCGTGTGCCCCAATTCCCTCTCCAGCAATATCGTCTACAGCTTTGTCATTCCAGATATCAGGGTCTACGCTCCGAACGGCAATCTGCTCCTCGTCAACGACTCGGTGATGGGGAACTGGAGCTACGGCTACGACAACCTGAACCGGTTGGTCAGCGGGTCGGCGAGCAGCGGGCCGTACCACGATACGAACAGCGCCTGGACGTACGACGCGTTCGGCAACCGCACGTCGGAGAGCACGCCGGTGTCCGCCAGCAGCGCGGGCTACACGTACGGCAGCAACCAGCTGGCGTGGTCCACCACGTCGGCGGCGGGCTACATCTACGATGCGGCGGGCGACGTCATGTACGACGGCCTGAACTACTACCTGTACGACGCCGAGGGCCGCGTCTGCGCCGACCGGAACTCGGTGGGCACCATCACCGGGTACATCTACGATGCAGCGGGGATTCGGGTCTCAAAGGTAAATCTAAACCAGTTTAGCTGCAACCTGGGATATGGCTACACTCCGACTTCCAGCTATGTGCTAGGGTTGGGCGGGGAGCAGATGACCGAATTCAACGTCAACAGCGGGGTCAGCACCTGGGCCCATACGAA
>JAYVZU010000150.1:0-6369 GCA_043783075.1 Rhodanobacteraceae bacterium | reverse complement strand
TCCGGGGCCTGAGTTGCGGGTGTTTCAACGGGCTCGCTTAGTCTCTTGGCGAGCGCACGAATGGTCGTATATTCAAACATCCAAATGACAGGGATCTGCCGGTCGAGCTGTTCCTGAATCCCGGTGCGGACTGCGATCAGCAGCAGGGAAGTCCCGCCAACATCGAAGAAATTATCATCCAGCGAGACTGCCTTGGTTTTCAGTACAACACGCCAAATGCTCGCCACCAAGTCTTCCATCGTGGTTGCGGAAGCCAGGCTGCGGCGATCGGGCAATGTTGTACCGGCGCGGGGTGCGGGTAGAGCGCTGCGGTCTACCTTGCCATTCGGCGTCAGTGGAAAGACTGCGAGACGCTGGTAGAACGCCGGCATCATCTGTGCCGGCAGGCGTGTCGCAAGGAACTCGCTCATCTCACGTGTGCTGGGTTCCTTCCCAAACTGTGCGACATAATATGCCGCGAGCCGCGGGTTTCCGCCAGCCTCGGTGTGCGCGATCACGCAAGCCTGCACAACTGCGGGGTGAGTCACGATTGCTGTCTCGATCTCGCCAAGTTCAATGCGGAATCCATTCACTTTCACCTGGCTATCCCGACGACCCAGATATACCAGTTCGCCATCCTCGCGACGGCGTGCCAGGTCTCCCGAGCGATAGAGTTTGGTCCCCGGCTCTCCATACGGATTCTCGCAAAACCGCTCAGCGGTCAGGGCCGCGCGCTTCAGGTATCCACGGGCAACTCCGGCTCCGCCCACGCAGATTTCGCCTTCCTGGCCGTCCTGTACCGGCTGCAGATTTGCGTCAAGAAGATAGAGCTGAAGGTCGGGAATCGGAACCCCGATGACGCTTTCGCGTTCGCGCTCAGCATCCGCTGCAAAAAATCTGCGATAAGTCACATGTACAGTCGTTTCAGTGATGCCGTACATGTTGACCATCTCCGGAGTCTGGTCGCCGTGGCGCCTAAACCACGCACGGAGACTCGCCGGGGCCAGTGCTTCACCGCCAAAGATGACAAGGCGCAACGACAATCGAGGCAGCGAAACTTTGGCGTCGACCTGATCAAGCAGAACGAAGGCAGAAGGCGTCTGATTCAGAACTGTGACTCGTTCCTCAACCAGCAAATGATAAAACTCTTCCGGAGACCGGCTGATTCCGAACGGTACGATTACCAGACGTCCGCCAGTGAGCAGGCAGCCCCAGATCTCCCAAACCGAAAAGTCGAAAGCAAATGAGTGGAACATCGTCCACACATCGTGCTGGTCGAATTGGAACCAATCCTGAGTCTCGGAAAGCAGGCGCGTCACGTTGTAGTGGGTGACGACGACACCCTTCGCCCGGCCCGTCGAACCCGAGGTGTAGATCACATAAGCAGCGTCGTCCTCAGATACGTGAACACTCTGCTGCGCACCCGGGACATGCTGGCTGATTTCGCTTACAAAGAAAAGCTTTACGTTGGCATGGTGCAGGCGTTCCCCTAGACCCTCCGTCGTGACCAGGCCAATAGGGTTCGCATCCGCCAGAGTCTCTGCGATGCGGGCCACCGGGTAGCCGGGATCGATCGGGAGGTACGCCGCGCCGGTCTTTGCGACACCGAGCATACTGGCGATCATCTCAACAGAGCGCTCCACGCAGATTGCTACGATAGCTCCCGGCTTAGCACCCTGCTCCATCAATGCGGAGGCGATGCGATTCGAGATCCGGTTCAACTCCTCATACGTGATGGACTTACCATCGAGGGTGATCGCCAGGCGGTCTCCGTATTTGTTGCACACCTCGGCGAAGAGTTCGACCAGCGATGCGCCGCGATATCTCTCTTGATGGTTCATTCTGTACTCGGTTACTACGGGGAGTGTCGTGCTCATGGGCCCTCAAAACGGTTCGAATTCTGCTTCAACTTTGACTCATTTTCCGGTCAACGCAAATACACAATGCGTGTGACTGCGTGGTACTAATGAATCGCGTGACGTGCCATGAACTCCACTCCAAGTAAGGAGAGGAAGACTACAGTCATTTGGAAATCCTGTTTTAGCGGTCGAACGCCCTCGCGGGTCGCACCGAACTGAAAGACGCAATACAGGGGGAAATCGCCTGCGGCAACTGCAATGACTGCACCCAGCAATCCCCAGAAGTGGAAGGCGATCGGAATTGCAGCCAACATGGTGAAGCAGAAGACCGCGTTCCCAACAGCGTTGTACTTTGATTTGCCCAGCGAGAGAAGCACCGGGCTCGTGGTCTGGTACATCAGGGTATGCCACAGGCCGATTGCCAGAATTGGCACCATCCACGCTGCGTCGTTGGCGTAAATAGGCTTGTAGAGCTTGCGGATGACCACGTCTCCCCAGATCACCATCAGGCTAAGTAGCAGCGCGCCAAACAGCAGCACGTATCGCCTATAACGGAGAAACTGTGCCCGAAACTCGTCCATCGGCAAGTGGATAATCTTCGCAATGAACGGATATCCGACCCGGTACGAGAACGCATTGATGACCGAGCGAGGAACGTCAGAGATCTGATACGCAATGCCATAGACGCCCAGTACGGCAAGCGGAACGAATCGACCCAGGTAGAGGCGATCTGCCTGTGAAGCAAAAAAGAAAAACGCCGTGCCGAGGAAGATCCACTTGCCGAAGTGCAGGATGTCTTTGACAGCAGACTTCTCCCAATGGAACTTGTTGCGGATTCCGGGGAGTAGGGGCGAATGGCTGAAGGCTGCCTTGTACACCAGCGACGCCAGATTGCCCACAACTAGCGCCCAGACATTCCGCCAATGGTAGGCGCAGGAGAGCGTGACGATCAGCGCGACGATCTGCGTCGAGAACTCCACAAAGAACTGCATCCGAACGCCCATGTGACGCGATATCGTCAGCAAGCTGGTGCTGTTCAGCCCCTGCAGCATCGTGCTGATAGCCAGCACCGAGAGCACAAGGGTCAGTCGGGGATCGTGGTAAAACAGAGCCGCCGGCCAGGCAAGCAGCAGGGCCAGCACCCAAAGTGCGCCGCCGCGGAGAACCTGAAGCGTCCATGCCGTGTTAAGAAAGTCGGGATCGTCGCCGCGCGGGCTCTGAATCACGCTGGGGGCGAGGCCAATGTCGGAAAGCATTGTGATGCCGACGATGAGCGTTGTAACAAGCGTCATCTGGCCCATGGCTTCGGGTAGCAGCAGCCGCGTCAGAATATAGCTGTTGACCAGCCGCAAACCCTGCCCGGCGCCATACTGCACGATCGTCCAGAACGTCGCATTCAATGCCCGCGATTCGAGTGCGCCGATATGAACCTGGGGCGGTTCCGGCGCAACGGTTGCGGTTACTGGATCGATATCCGTAGGCGTTGCCAGGGCTTCTGCCATGTGTGGTCTGCGAATCCTCTATGAGTCTATCGTCAGCGGTTCAAAAACAATGCACGAAAACTGTATTAGGCTTTCGTCTTCGGGCCTTCCTCAGAACCGGCTTCTCAAGCAGAATCAGCGCTGAAAGCCACTTCCAGTCTCGGTCAGCGTAAGCCGCCCCAACCATCCCAAGTTAGTTGTAGCGGATGGAACTGCCCCGGTAACCGATACCTCACTTTGGTGGTCTAACAACCTGGGTATGTTGAAATCGAGACAGATTTATTTCGATTTTCTCAAACCTCTTGATACACCTTCAGTGTGTGGGGTAGCATCGAATAAAGATGTGGTTTGACTCTTGACAGGGTCAGCATCCCCATAGTCTTGTCAACACAGACGTCCCAACAACGAATGAGCACACTTTATCCAAGCCGCCGCAGCAACAGCCAGACTCCCAAAGTTCTGGTCGTCTTGCTGTGCGTACTGTTGATACTCTTCGTTGGCGCAACTCAAGCCCTGCACATCCATGCTTCCGGGGAGACTTCGAATCCTGGCTGCTCCCTCTGCGCTGTTGCTCACGTCACGGCAATTCCCGCTCCGGTGCTCGCCGAACCCGTGGTCGCGGCGTCTGTCGCGCATGGTGTCCCACCGGATTCCGCCTCGGTGCCGCAACGCTTCTTCTCGTTCAACCTCTACGTTAGACCGCCCCCTGCAACGACAACTCACGCCTGAGTTTCGTCAAAAGCGGCTTTTCTAACCCTGGAGGTCCCCCCTATGCGCTTCATTCCGCGCGACTTTTCTACCTACATACTCGCCGTCGCATTCATCTGGCCTGGGATACTTCTTGCCCAATCCGCCGGCAGTTCCGGCACGGTCACCGGTTTTGTGACAGATTCCACCGCAGCCGCAGTCTCCGGGGCGACGGTGATCATACAGAACGCTTTGTCCGGCGTCAGCCGGACGACAAAGGCCGATGACCTTGGCCAATTTCGCTTTCCCAATATTCCGTACAACCAGTATCAGATCGTGGTGACGAGTCCCGGCTTTAGCCGGGTCAACCAGCATATCGACGTTCGATCTGCAATCCCAGTGCCCGTCAACTTCGTTCTGACGGTCGCAGCTGCGGGAGACTCCATTACCGTAGAGGCCAGCGCTGGCGACTTGGTTGAAAACAGCGCAACGTTCCATGTCGATATCGACCGGGAACTCTTCGACAAGCTCCCGCTGGAGAGCCAGTCGTCGTCGGTAAGTTCTCTGCTAACACTGGCTTCGCCGGGAGTCTCAGCGGATTCAAATGGTCTCTTCCACGGTCTCGGCGATCATGCCGAGAATGCCTTCTATGTCGATGGCCAGCCCATCACCGACCAGCAAAGCAAAGTCTTTTCGAATCAACTGCCACTCTCTGCCATTCAGTCGCTCCAGGTGATTTCCGGCGCCCCACCGGCTGAGTTCGGCGAAAAAACTTCGCTGGTCGCCAGCATCACAACCCGCTCTGGCGAGGGAGTCACCATCCCCAAGGGCTCGGTTACGGCGTCGTACGGGACCTTCGGATCAAGCACGGCTTCGGTAGATCTTGCCGTGGGTGGCAAACACTACGGAAACTTTGTCGCTGCCGACTTCCTCCAGACCGGTCGCTTCCTCGATCCCTCCGAGTTTGCCGTCATCCACGATAAGGGAAATGTCGAGAACTTCTTTGATCGCATAGACTTCCAGCCGAATGAGCAGAACTCACTGCACGTCAACTTCGACCTCACCCGTTCCTGGTTCCAGACGCCAAACTCCTACGACAACCTGAACCTGACCGGCCCGACTGGCGCTGCTATCGGCAATACAGACCAGCGCGCAAAAATCGGAACTTTGAACATCGCGCCATTTCTAACCCACACCATCAGCAACGTCTCCCTTGTGGCGGTTGGGGCTTGGGTGCGTAGCGACCACTTCAACTACTACCCCAGCAAGAATCCATTCGCAGATTTTTATGGCAATGGAAATCTGCAAACTCAGTCGATTTCGCAGGACCGGTCGCTGACGAATACCGGCAGCCGAGCCGACTTCACCTATGCCAAGGGCATCCACAACCTGAAGCTTGGCGGCTCGTACCAACAGACCTTTCTCAACGAAAAATTCAATCTTGCCATCGTCGACCCCTTCCTAAATGCGCCGTGCCTGAACGCCGCCGGGTCACCAGTTGCTGGCTTCAACAACCCGTCGCAATGCGCCGCAGCCGGATTTACGCCCAATATTCCATCCAATCCCAACGCAACCGACCCCTTCAATCCCTTACTTGGCTGCCTCGACCTCACCCGGCCGACTCCCGCGACCGTCGACGGCTGTTTGTCCACGCTCGCCGTGCCGTTCCTCTTCCGCGGACATGCCGATATCAAACTAGGGTCGGTTTATGTGCAGGATGCCCTTACGATTGGCAAGCTGGGAGTCAACCTCGGCCTGCGCGGCGATTTCTACAACGGCCTCTCCATCTCGCGCCAGTGGCAGCCAAGAATGGGCATCTCCTACAACGTCGCCAAGACCGGAACGGTCGCCCGCCTCTCCTACGCCCGAACCATGGAGACGCCCTTCAACGAGAACCTTGTCCTCTCCAGCAAGGGCTGCAACGACGCCGTGATCGCTGCCCTCGTGCCGTGTATTCCGGCAAACTTCAACGCAGGATTCCGAAACGAATTTCACGGCGGGATCGAGCAATCCATCGGAAAACACTTCATCTTCAACGGCGACTATCTGCTGAAATACACCCACAGCGGCTACGACTTCTCCGTCCTCGGCGCTACCCCGATCACCTTTCCCATTGAGTGGCACAACTCGAAGATCAGCGGCTTTGCCTTCCGAACCTCAATCCCTAACCTGCATGGATTCAGTGCCTTCAACGTGATGTCGTCGGTAAAAGCCCGGTTCTTCCCACCTCAGATCGGCGGTCTGGGCGCAACCAACCGCTCCGAGGCTCCATTCCGTATCGACCACGACGAGAAGTTCAACCAGACGACCAACCTGCAGTATCAGCACAAGAAAGATGGCCCGTGGGCCAGCTTCAACTGGCG
>JAYVZU010000149.1:0-19115 GCA_043783075.1 Rhodanobacteraceae bacterium | reverse complement strand
GTGCGACCAAACTCGCATTCCCGCGTGTGCGAGACCGTATCGATGCCCTGTCCTGAAAGCTCTTCCAACCGCGGCATACTGCTCTCAACCCCAGCCCTATCCCCTCTGCACCCTCCACGGATTTGGCACATCAAGCACTTTGCACCCTATCAACATAAGCCGCAATAACAGGAGAACATGATGTATCCCAAATATCTGAAAGGCCTTGCCGCACTCGCTTTGATTGTTGCGCCGTCGCTCTACGCCCAGACACTCGCGACCCATTGGGAGGACCTGACGGCACCCGATTTCGTGCAGGCTCTCCAGAAATCGAATCAGACCTGCCTCCTCCCGCTCGGCATTGTGGAGAAGCACGGTCCGTCCGGACCGCTTGGCACTGACCTGATGAACGGCCGCTACATTGCTGATCTTGCGACCAAACAGGAGTACTCGATCATCTTTCCGCCTTATTATTTCGGTCAGATAGCAGAGGCCCGCTCACAGCCCGGAACCCTGGCCTACCCCGCAAATATCCAGATGGAACTGTTGCAGGTGACGATGGAGGAGATGTCGCGGAACGGATGCAAGAAGATCATTATTCAGAATGCCCACGGTGGAAATAACATGCTGCTCCACTACTTTGCACAGGCCCAACTGGACAAGCGTCATGAGTACGTCGTGTATGCCTACTTTGCGGCTGCCGGAGCCGATTTGCCAGATGCCGCCAAGCCATCCAAACCGGGCGCCGACGGTCACGCCGGAGAGGGAGAGATCTCGAACGTGATGGCCCATACTCCGCAGGATGCACACCCGGAGCGTGCGGGGCAGCAATCCGGTACCGATCAGAAGCGCTTGAACCTCCCTGCGCCGGTCTACACAGGAATCTGGTGGTACGCGAGTTATCCCAACCACTACCAGGGTGACGCAGCGGGAGCAACCGCAGCGCGCGGCAAGGCTGCCACCGAGTACAGCGCCAAGCAACTGGCGCTGGCGATCAAGGCGATCAAGGAAGACAAGAGCGCCGCGCAACTTCAGAAAGAGTTCTACGACAAGGCTGATAACCCAGTCGCAACGAAGCAGTAGTTCGACCCGGGCGAATATTTGACCAAAATCCAATAGGCCGGTGGCTTCAAGGCGCCGGCACCCGCTCTGACACAGTCGAGTAATGATTTTCCCAATAGAACTTTTGTTTTAGTAATTGAACAATCAATAGCCTCACAAATCACCATAAATCGAGCATTTGATGCATTTCCAAACTTCATTTCAATTGGGAACTTCAATTTCCCTTTGTTCTTGACAATCGCAATTCCAGCCATTTATCAGGGTGGCCGACACTTGCAGCGGGGAGTCGTTTTCGTCTCAGTTCCGGGACGGAGATTACGCAGACATCGAAGCGCGCAGCACATCCTCATGTGTCCGTTTTTGTTCCTACAGGAGGCAAGGCAAGCTATGAAATTTATCGCAGATCAGGCATCAGGCCACACCAACGGGATGATTCGCCCGTCCATCAACAAACTCTTCGGAGCGGTCGTGGTGGCTTTCGTGTTGTTGATTGCAGGAAGTGGTACAAGTTTCGCCCAAACAACCACCGCAGACGTTCTCGGCACGATAACCGACCCCACTGGAAGCACAGTGCCGGGCGTCAACGTGACGATCGTCAACACGCAGACCCAGATCAAGCAGTCGGTGAAGACCAATGATGCGGGCGCGTTTATCTTCAACAGCCTGAGCCCCGGAACGTATTCGGTGAAGATGGATGTTGCTGGATTCCAGGGTGTCAGCCTGAAGGACATCGTGGTTGCAGCCGGTGACCGCCGCCGTTTGGATACAGCATTGAAGGTCGGCGCGTCGACCGAAACCATCGAAGTAAGCGCGTCGGCTCCTGTGTTGCAGGCAGACTCTTCTGTCGTTGCCAGCACGGTTACCGAGCGAGCCGTTCAAGACCTGCCGCTGAATGGACGCAACTTCATCAGCCTTGCCCAGATCACACCCGGTGCAACCGAAGGCAGCCCCTCAGCTTTCTCAAGCGGTCAGCGTCCGGACGATCGCCGTCCCAGCTCTTCGGTCTCGGTAAATGGCATGAACGACACGGTCAACGATCAGTTGATTGACGGTATGGACAACAATGAAAAGATCATCGGGACGATCGGCGTTCGACCATCAGTAGAGGCTATCGCTGAAGTCCGTATTCTGACCAACAGCTTCTCGGCGGATTCTGGCCGCGCTGCAGGTGCAGTCGTCAACATCATCACCAAGAGCGGAGCGAACAAGTTCCACGGATCACTTTACGAGTACTTCCGCAACGACAAGATCAACGCCTACGCCTACCAGTTCGGGGCTCACAATCCGAAGACGGAACTCCGCCAGAACCAGTTCGGCGGCAGCTTCTCCGGTCCCATCGTCAAGGACCGCACCTTCTTCTTCACGGACCTCGAGTTCTTCCGCCTCGTACAGGGCACTGCACCGCAAAGCGTCACCGTGCCGACGCTGTATCAGCACAACCATCCGGGCGACTTCTCGGATATTGCCTGCACCTCCACCGCAAATTGCGTTGTCAACAAATTTGCCGCAGAGGGCACCATCGGTGCGGCCAACGCTACCTTTGGCAACGTGGTTCCGCTGGCAGACCGTGACCCGGTTGGCCTCTTCTACTTCGGACTCTTTCCGCTTCCGAACACCGGTACTAACCAATACGTTGGCAGCCGCACTCGTACGCAAAACTTCCGCACTTACGATGTTCGGCTGGACCACAAGATCAGCAATAGCGACGGCCTGTTCCTGCGCTATTCCGACAACACGGTTCAAACCTTTACGCCAGGTGGACCGCTGCCAATTGCTTCGACTTCGCTTGGTCCCATCGACCCCGGAACTGGGTTTGCGGGAATCTCTCCGCAGACCGCTCGCAACATTCAGGTCAACTACAACCACACCTTCACTCCTTCGCTGCTGATGCAGGTTGGAGCGGCCTATACGTACGTCAACAACCTCTCCACACCGTTGAACTACGGCTTGACTCCCAACCAGAAACTCGGACAGGCAAACATCAATACCGACGCTGCCACCGCTGCGTTGGCACCAATCATTGTGTCGAGCAGCACGAACCTTGGCAACGGCGGAAACTTCGTTCCGCTGAATGACAAGGACAACAACTATCAGCTCAACGGATCGATGCTCTATAACCGGGGCACTCACTCCTTCAAGGTCGGTGGAGCCGTCATTCGTAGAATCGCCCTCGAGCTACAGAACAATGTAGGCGAGGGTTCGTGGACGTTCGCCGGTCTGCCCGCACTCATCTCGGGCGTCTTCTCTTCCACGACCCGCAACGTCAACCTGCACCCACCCTATCTCCAAACGTGGGAGCCGAGCGCTTATGTACAGGATGACTGGCGGGCGACTTCCAAGCTGACCCTGAACATCGGTCTCCGCTTCGACGTCTTTACGCCGTACACCGAGAAGCACGACTACCTTTCCACCTTTGACGCCCTCAATCTTCGCATTAACATTGCGGGTAAGAACGGCATCAGCCGGACCGGTGGAGTCAAGACCGACTACAGCAACTTCGCTCCACGTGTAGGTTTTGCTTACTCCCCCACGACAAAGACCGTTATTCGTGGCGGCTTCGGAATGGCCTTCTATCCCACCAACATCGCAGCCGGTTTCGCGATGAAGGCTCAGCCAAACACCTTCGTCTACGGTGCCTGCAGCACGTCCACCTCGCTCGCTGGAACATCGGGTTGTCAGTCTTCCTATGCTTACTTCGCAACGGGACAGCCGCAGCCGGGTGCCAGCGATCCACTCAACCCCATCGGTTCCATTCCCACCGGGGTCTCTGCCAACTTCCGCTCTGCTTACCTGGAGCAGATGAACTTTGCCGTGCAGCAGCAGGTTTGGAACAACGTCGTCACCTTCACCTACGTTGGAGCTCTGGGCCGTCGGGCCAGCATCAACGCCCCGGTCAACAGCGTCGTTCCCGTAAATGGCAGCACGCAGAACGGCACGATGGGTAAGCCGATGGCACGCCCCTATGCCAGCGTTACAGGGCCAACCAATCTTTCCAACATCACGACGGCTGCTTACAACGTATCTGAAGGCGCTTCCGCTTACAGCGCATTTCAGGCACAGTTGGAACGCCGCTTCTCTCATGGGTTTGGGTACAACGCAAACTACACGCTTGCGCATGGCCTGAACAACTACAATGACGCAGCAACCGGCTCTGCAGGTATCGCAGGTTCGGCTGGAGCTGGTGGCGTCGGCCAAGTGTTGCTGACGCGTTCGAGAGATGACTGGGCGACCTCTGACCTCGATGTGCGGAACCGTATTGCAATCTCAATCAACTACGCTCCGACCTTCGGCAATAACCTCACCGGTTGGAAGGGCGTCATTGTCAAAGGGTGGCAGGGCAATATTATCAACGTCTGGGCAACCGGCCTTCCGACCTCGATCGTCAACGCCAACACCAGTGCGACTTGTGGCGCAAACATCTTCTGCACCAATCCCCTCGGAGCAACGGACCGCCCGAACGTGATCGGTGACTACCATGTCCCGGTCAAGAGCGCGCTCAGCTACTTCAACCCTGCGGCATTCCAGCAGCAACCATTGTTCACCATGGGCAATGAGCATCGGAACTATCTCCAGGGCCCTCACTTCCGCCACTTTGATGCATCGCTGTTCAAGGACTTCAACATTGAAAAGGGTCTGAAGCTCCAGTTCCGCGCAGAGATGTTCAACGTCGCCAATCAAACCAACTTTGCGCTTCCGATCGTACAACTCGGCAACGCCAATATCGGTAAGATCACGGCGACGAACTCGGGCTATAACCCACGTCTGGCGCAGTTCGTCCTCCGCCTTACTTTCTAACAAAATCCAATCCTAGCCCTGAATGCCCGCTGCAATCGCAGCGGGCATTCGCATCTTCCCACACCGACAATCAAGGCCTAAACTTTATGACGATGCCACTCTCCCGCCGCCGCTTCCTCAAACACTCTGCCATTGGTGCCGCAACACTGTCCGCAACTCCCTTGTCCTCACACGGTCAAACTGGCACATCGCAGGTTGCTGGTCCGGATGCAAACGGCTCATCGAAGTCTCTTGGGCTGACGCGGACATTGGCGGATTGGGTGGTGAAATCGCAGTCCAGCGATATTCCTGCCAGTGTGAAGAAAGAAGCTGTCAGGTCGATCGTGAACTCCGTCGGCGTGACTGTGGGCGGTTCGTCCGACGAGGCCGTTGCAGCAGCATTGCGAGCCCTTGGACCTTACGTAGGCGCTCCAAAGTCCGCCATCTTTGGACGAACTGACCGCCTCGATCCGCTCAATGCAGCGCTCATCAACGGCATCAGCTCCCACGTGCTGGACTTTGACGATACCGAACTGAACACCATCATCCATCCAGCCGGTGTCGTCGCCTGCGCCCTCTTCGCGCTCGCCGCCGACCATCCGATGACCGGTGCCGAATTTCTCCATGCCTTCGTCCTCGGGACAGAGATCGAATGCCGGCTCGGCAATGCCATCTACCCTTCCCACTACGACCTCGGTTGGCACATCACCGCAACCTGTGGCGTCTTCGGAGCCGCTGCAGCGTGCGGTAAAGTGGTCGGGCTCGACACACAAAAGATGGTGTGGGCACTGGGCTCCGCTGCTGTGCAGGCGGCGGGTCTAAAGGTAGTCTTCGGGTCCATGGGCAAGAGCTTCCAGGTAGGCCGCGCCGCACAGAATGGCCTGCTCTCGGCATTACTGGCAAAGCAAGGCTTCACCAGCTCCGATGTGCCACTCGAAGGCGTAGATGGCTACTTCGCTGCGGCTGCCAGGCATCATGACGAGGTCCAACTGACCGGCCATCTTGGCGACCACTTCGAGATCTCGACCAACACCTACAAGCCGTTCCCCTGCGGCATCGTGATTCATCCGGCGATCGACGCAGCCATCCAACTCAACAAGGAACTTCACCTCAACGCAGAGGACATCACCTCCGTTGAACTCCGTGCCAACCCGCTCATCCTGCAACTCACCGGCAAGCAAGCGCCACGAACTGGACTCGAAGGAAAGTTCAGCGCGTATCACTCCGTGGCAATCGCTCTGATACGCGGCCGCGTCGGCCTGCCAGAGTACAGCGATGCCGCCGTCGCAGATGCCACCGTTGTTGCTCTTCGCAGTAAGGTCCACATCACTACTGACCCTGCAGTCCGCTCCGACGAGATCTACATGACGTTGAAAGATCGCCACGGCAAGCTATACGAGAAGCATGTCGAGCATGCCACCGGCAGCCTGCAACGACCGATGACCGACGCAGACCTGGAAACCAAGTTCATGGGCCTTGCCGTCGGCATCCTGCCAGAGCCGCGAGCCAGGGCGCTGCTCGACACGTGCTGGAAGATCGAGAGCTTGAAGGATGCCGCGGCCATTCCCGCCGACGCATCCCACAATGCCTGACGGTTCTTACTTGCTGCTTCCTGATGCGCTGGCTGATGAGGCAGCAGCCTTCGCCCATCGCCCGGGGCGACCGTAAAACACAAAGGTTCCGAGGACACTTTGAGTCAGAATATCCGGCGCACCATCGTTGTTCAGGTCAACAATCTGAATCGCTGAACCAACACCCGAGTGGTTATCAACTAGTTCCGGAACGAACCTTGCTCCACCCGGTGCAGCCTTGTCCCGCACCGTCCGATAGATATACAGCACGGCCGGTCCGTATGGATCAGGATCGCCCCAACCTTCCAGATGGTGATACATACTCTTCCCAACTACCATGTCCGGCACGCCATCACCATCCATATCCGCGAAACCAGTTGCGTGCGGTTGCGAGAACACAACGTCGCCCGCATTCTTCGTGGTGAAGTCGCCGGCAATGTCGTGTCTCTCAAAAGTGATCGCCCCGTCTTTACCGCGCTTCTGTTCAAACCACGCAAGCCCGAAGCCATGCGCTTCCATCGACGTCACAACATCGAGCAGACCATCTCCGTTGACGTCATAGATCCCCATCTCTGCTCCACCGCCGCCGAAGTTCGCTTCGTGAAATGCCCACGGCTTATCCCCCGTACCAGCGGGCGGCTGTTCAAACCATCCCGAGGGAACCACCAGGTCAAGCCGACCATCACCATTCATGTCGCCGACCCCCATGCCATGCGGATTCACCCGGTCCAACTGGCCGGAGATCGCGGTGATCTTCCACAGTGCTGCGGGATTTGCGGGATCTGGTTTGGCATACGAATACTTTCCACCGGCACCGAAGATCACCTCTGGCTTGCCGTCGCCGTCGATATCCTTGAAGAGCACTATCTCGGTAGTAATCCCGCTGATTGCCCTTGACTTCGTCCATCGCCGCGACTCACCGACAGGGTTGACGTAGAGATCAATCGGCCGCTGCCCGGCCTCAATATCCGAAGCGAGAATGTCGGGCCATCCATCTCCATTGAAGTCGAAGGCAAAGTTCACCATGTCCGGCGCATATTCCATACTCGGGTTATGGGCTCTGCCAGCGCGGTAACGACGCCGAACGGCAAAGTCTGGTCCAAGGTAGGTGAACGGCCCGGAGATTACGTCTAAAGTACCGTTGTGTCTCGTATCAGCAGCGACCGCCGACCAACCATAGTAAAAATCGCTAATCCGTTTCTTACTAAAGTGACTTGAGGTCGACTCTACGGCGGCCTTCTCGGAATTAATATCCTTCAGCCCAATCTTTTCGAGATGGATCTCGCCCCCTTTGCCCACATAAAATGCGACGGAACCAAAGCCTTCTTCTCCTGCGACACCACCCAGCAGTACGCCGTCATTTACTGTTCCGTTCAGCACTTCATTTTCGGCAATCAATTCAACGTTGCTCCACCCACCCGGTTCCGCCAGCGCGGCCAAACGCCGGCCAGCCCGCGGAGGGCGTGGCGCGGCTGAACCAGAATTGGCGGGCGGTGGACCTGAAATTCCAATTACCTCCGGACCTGCCTGCGACAACTTCATTCGTTTTATCTCTTTTCCGTCCGCGTCGATCGTAAGGTCATACGCAGTGAGGTCCTTATCCGCGAGCGAGAGAAACACGCCATGCAGCCCGTTGTCTTTTGTCTTCTCCGCCCGAAAAAGGACTCCAGCGTTGCATCCGGCTCCACACTGCAGACGGAAGAAGAGACGAACATCCTGAAATTTCTGGTCAGAGACGAGCCAACCGCTGCTGTCAGACGCCTTGCCCTTCACACTGCCGTCTGTCGCAGTCCACGATGCACCGCCGACGGTATGCCAACCCGCAAGTGTTGATCCCTTGAAGACAACCTCAGGCGTAAAGTCCTTCTGCGCCATCAGGCTCGCGCCACCTAATATCGCGGTCGAACAGATAGCCGCAAATCCCGTTGATAAACCCCGCATCGCAACCGCCTTCACTGCATTCAAATTTCAACTACCTACATAAGGCGTCGTCCAGATCACCTGCAGATGACACCGGCCCACAGAAATGTGCTCCGCAATGGCACTGCTCTCGGTGGCAGCGTTACCAACCTCGGGCTAGATCAGCCACGATCAAGAACGAGCCAATCTCAAGCAATGCGTTATTCGCAGCTTACCTCTTACGATCAAGGACACTCTACCGGTTACGTTGATATCTTTCAGGGCCTACCAATGTCAAAGGCATTCAAGCAATATTTTCCCAGTTGAACTGCATGTGAATATTGCTTGGACGGATATCTAGACATAGGTTCACTATCGATAGGCGGGATTTCTTGGGCTGTAAGCTTTGTCTTGTTTCGCTTGGCAGCCCAGACACAGGCCAGTTATGATTGCGCTTCGTTTCCATCTGGCGTTATCGCAGTTCTTTAGGGAACTACCTTCGGAACTTCACTCATGCCGTATTGAAAGGAACACTGAAGAATATGAAAGCACTGGTCAAATACGCTGCTGGCAATGGGAACGTCGGCGTGATGGACGTCGAAGAGCCGCAGTGTGGGTCGAAGCAGGTAAAAGTTGAAATCGCGTTCTGTGGAGTTTGCGGTACTGACTTGCACGTTCTGCATGATACCTTCCGCAATTACCCACCCGTCATTCTTGGGCACGAATTCTCCGGGACGGTGGTCGAGATTGGCAGCGAAGTCGAAACCGTCTCCGTAGGTGACCGCATCACGGGCCTTGGCGCCACCGCCGTCACCTGCGGCGAGTGTGAGTATTGCCGACAGGGATATTTCATCTTCTGCTCGCGACGTCGGGGCATGGGTCACGGGGTCAACGGTGCCTTCACCCGTTACGTCCTGCTGCGCCCAGACCAGATCTACAAGGTTCCGGCCGGCTTCAGTCTGGAACAGGCTGCCATGAGTGAGCCATTCGCCGCCGCAGTCCAGGCTGTCGTAGAGCTGACACCAACCCGGCTTGGCGACGTCGCAATGGTATCCGGGCCCGGCCCCATCGGCCTGCTGTGCCTGAAGCTTCTGGTCGCCGAGGGAATCAAAACCATCGTGGTTGGAGCGCCCGGAGACGACGAGCGCCTAGCCGCAGCCAAACGATATGGAGCCCATGCCGTCATCAACGGCGGCAAGGAAGATCTCCAGACCGCGATCAAGGATTACACCGGCGGACGCGGCGTTGATATTGCGCTAGAGTGCGCCGGAGCCGGAGCTTCGGTCCGCGGCTGCCTCGGAGCCTTGCGGCCGATGGGACACTACACCCAGGTCGGCATCTGCGGTCGCGATATCGATTTCCCGATAGATCAAATCTTTTACAAGCAGCTCAGCCTGCGAGGCTCCATCTGCTACACAGCCAACACCTGGCGCAGGATGATGGAGATCTACGCGACCGGCAAGATTCAGTTTGACGACATGATCTCCGCCAAACTACCCATCACAGAGTGGGAGAAAGCCTTCGATCTCTGCTCTACCAAGCAGGCAGTCAAAGTGTTGATGTATCCGGTGTAAATAGAGTTTCGCGAAACATCTGGAACGCAGGGCTCTGCAGGATGCGTTTCCCGTTCAACCACGCCTCTACCAAGGTGATGATGCTATTATGCCGCTGAGGGTGGCTCTGTTTCATGAAGACAACGCCAGGTAATCCGAAAGAAGAAACGTCACGCCGCGTCGACAAATACTGGGTCCCAATCATCGCGAAAACGATTGATCTGCTGGACTGTTTTGGATCGGCGAGTGAGAGCCTCACGCTGGAAGAGATCGTCAAGCGCACAGGAATCGCACACACGACGGCGTTTCGTATTCTCCATACCCTCGTCATTCGGGATTATCTATCGCAAACCGGTAGGAACTATCGCCTGAGCCGGATGCGCAAGAAGCTCACCATCGGATTCGCGAACCTCTCTAAACATGTCTCGCTTGCCGTCGATATTCAGGAGAGCCTGGAACGGGCAGCAGCCACCTCCGGCATCAATCTGGTGGTCTGGGATAACGACCGCAATCCAGACATGGCCATCCGCAATGCCGAGGAGATGGCCAAGCAAAAGCTCGACCTTGCCATTGAATTTCAGCTCTCCGAGCAGGCTGCGCCAGTCATCTCCGACATCTTCGGCCGCGCGGGAATCCCCTTGGTCTCGATGGTCAACCCACACCATGGAACGGTCTACTTCGGAGTGAATAACTTTCGCGCCGGCGTCTCCGCGGGCATGGCTCTCGCCGACCACGCGATCAGGATGTGGAAAGGCAAGACGGACGAGGTCGTGTTGCTCGAATCCCCACTGGCCGGTCGAACCACGCAAAGCCGCACCGTAGGTGTCATGCGCGGTCTGGAAGAACGTCTAGGCCCGTTGCCCAAAGAAATCATCCATCATCTCGATGGCGGTGGCGATCGCAACACTTCCAAGACGGCTTTGACTGGCTTACTGCGCACTCTCAAGGGCCGACGCAAACTTCTCATCGTCGGCATCAACGACGAAAGTGCTCTGGGCGCGCTCGCTGCCCTCTCCGCATCCACAGTCCCGGTTGATGCAGCGGTCATTGGACACGGTGGTAGCAGAGAAATCCTGAAGGCGATTGCAGACCGGAAGAGCCCCTGCATTGGAACTGTGTCGTTCCATGCGGAGCGGTACGGTCCCGATTTGCTTAGCTTTGCGCTGCCGATTGTGCAGGGAAAGTCCGCACCCGTCTACCACTACGTTCCCCACGAGTTCATCGGAAAGAACAGCGTTCGGTAGTCAGAATGTTCCAATTTGAACTGGAACATTCCATCCCTGGTTGAACAATTGCGACCCCGCTTTCCCAGCAAATCAATTTCTTGACATCCCTAAGAAATGGGATGTATACAGAAATCGGTCCAGGAATGCTTGAAATCAGTTCGCATAGGAACTTTCGGGGAAGTTTCTCTCTCCACGTCAAAATTCTTTCTAACCGATATGTAAGGACAAGTGCGATGAAGGGTTTCTTCTACGCTTTCGGATTATTTCTAGGCTTCATTCTGACAATGCATCTGGCGATGAACGGCAAGGTCGGTGCCGCAATCGGGAACCCACGTGTTGGCAATGCCGTGTTCTGGTCGATTGGCGCTTTTGCAGCCATTCTTATCGGCGCCACAGGCTGGCAGGAAGGCATCCTCGCCAACCTTAAGCAGGTGAACCCAATCCTCTTGACTGCCGGTGCAATCGGCGCGTGCCTCGTATTTGCCATTGCGTGGATGCTTCCGCAAGTAGGCGCTCGCGGTATGTTCGTCACTCTCATCTCGGGTCAGATTCTTGGCGGCATGGTGTTCTCCCACTTCGGCTGGCTTGGCTCACCCGTACAACGAATCTCGGCCACCAATGGGCTTGGCGCACTCATCATGCTCGGCGGCGCACTCCTCGCAACCTACGTCAGGTCGTAGCTCTGGCACTCTGCCCAAAATCACTACGAGGTCAAACGTGGAAACGGTTCAATTAGGACGCAGTGGGATTCACGCCAGCGCGCTGGCAATCGGTTCCGATGTCTTGGGGAGCAAGTTCGATCAGGCAACAACCTTTGGCTTGCTCGACTTCTACTTTGAGAATGGCGGAACCCTGATCGACACAGCCAACTTCTATGCAAGCTGGCTGCCGGGATGCAGCGGTGGCGAGAGTGAATCCGTCATAGGCGCGTGGATGCAGGCGCGCGGCAACCGTAATCAGGTCCTCGTCAGCTCCAAGTTGGCATTCGACTATCCGGGAAGCCCAGGTGGATTATCCGCATCCGAGATCGCGAAGGAGTGCGACAAGAGCCTTCAGCGCCTGAAGACCGATCATCTTGACGCGTACTACGCGCATCGAGATGACTTTGACACACCCATGGAAGAGACAATGGAAGCCTTCGACTGTCTTGTAAAGGCCGGAAAGGTCCGCGTCCTCGGAGCCAGCAATCTGCCACTCTGGCGCATCGCAGAAGCCAACACTATTGCCCGCGCAAATCACTGGACCGAGTATCAACTTATCCAGCAGCGCTACACCTACCTTCGTCCACGCCACGGTGCCGACTTCGGCCCACAGATTTTTATCAGCGAAGAAGTAAAGGCCTTCGCGAAGCACTTTGGCATCACGCTGGTTGCCTATTCCATCCTCCTGCAAGGGGCCTACACGCGACCGGAGCGGGCACTGCCAACTCAGTTTGCTGGTGTCGATTCCGACGAGCGCATGAGCGCCCTCAAAGCAGTGGCAACCGAAGTGGGAGTTAACCCTAACCAGATCCTCATCGCCTGGCTGCGGCAAAGCTCTCCGAGCGTCCTCCCGATCATTGCCGGAAGTGCAACGAACCAGCTCAAGGAAAATATGGACGCTCTCGCCGTCAACTTGACCGCCGACCAAATGCACCGGCTATCCTCGGCCGGCAATCCGGTCATTCTAGAGGCCTGGCTTAAACCCACCTAGCATCCGGCATTCGAATTCACCCCAACAATCGCAATCAGGGCATGCTTTCCAAGGAGAAGATTCATGTGTGAAATGCCGATTATTCTGAGCGTTACGATTGAAGCCGTCGCAGGACGGGAAGATGAGCTGGCGACCCTCCTGGCAAGCCTCGTCGAGCCGACGCGCGCCGAGCCCGGTTGCCTGGGCTACGAGCTCAACTCTTCAAAAGAACAGCCCGGGACATTCTTGTTCTATGAGAAGTTTGCTGGCCAGGCTGCTTTGGACGAACATGTCAATTCAAACCACTTCAAGAACTTTCTCAAGATCCGCTCCAATAGCGACCCAATTCTGAAGCAAACGGTCCTGCGCTGGTCGCTGCTTGCCTAAACCCTCCCAGACTCCGACACGATTGACCCCTGCGCGAAGCAAAGATATGAGCGTCAAATCTATACTCCAACTGCCCACACGGAACCGAGGACACAAATCATGTCGACCACTATCGCTTCTATCGAGACGACCTCAACATCTCCGAACGAACTTCGCGAAATCACACATTGGATCGACGGTCGCAGGATCTCGGGAACCTCCGGCCGCACAGCAAATGTCTACAATCCAGCCACCGGCAAAGTGCAAGCCACCGTTCCGCTAGCAAGTCTGAGCGAGCTTGACGCCGCCATCCAGTCCTCGGCTCGAGCCTTTCCGGCTTGGGCTGCCCAGCCACCTCTACGTCGTGCACGTGTGCTATTTCGGTTCCGCGAACTATTTGAAGCTCACCTCGACGAGATCGCTGCGCTCATCACCAGTGAGCACGGCAAGGTCTTCTCGGACGCCAAAGGCGAAGCCACGCGCGGCCTTGAAGTCGTCGAATTTGCGACCGGAATTCCCCAACTACTCAAAGGCGAATTCTCGGAATCGGTTGGAAGCGGAATCGATAGCTGGTCCATGCGCCAACCACTCGGAGTTGTCGCCGGAATTACCCCATTCAACTTCCCCGCCATGGTGCCGATGTGGATGTTCCCCGTAGCGCTTGCGTGTGGGAATACCTTTCTGTTGAAGCCCAGCGAAAGAGATCCAAGCGCCTCAATTTTCATCGCGGAACTCCTAAAGGAAGCCGGCCTCCCTGACGGCGTCTTCAACGTAGTGCACGGCGACAAGGTTGCCGTAGACGGAATCCTCGAACACCCTTCCGTCAAAGCCGTTAGCTTCGTCGGCTCAACCCCGATCGCGGAGTACGTCTACCAACGCGGAACCCAACACGGCAAACGTGTGCAGGCCCTGGGCGGCGCTAAAAACCACATGATCATCATGCCGGACGCGGACATGGATCAGGCGGCGGACGCTCTCGTTGGAGCAGCTTACGGGTCTGCCGGCGAGCGCTGCATGGCCATTTCCATTGCAGTCGCAGTAGGAACGAACACCGCAGAGGTTCTAACTGCCAAAGTAGAAGAGCGAATCGCTAAGCTTATCATCGCACCTGGTACAGATCCCACCTCCGAGATGGGTCCGCTGGTAACTGGCATCCATCTCGATAAGGTAAAGAACTATATCCAGGCCGGAACTGACGAGGGCGCACAACTTCGCGTCGATGGCCGCGCCGCAGCTCTGCCCGAAGGAAATGGATACTTTCTCGGACCAAGCCTCTTTGATCATGTGAAGCCGGAGATGAGCATCTACAAAGAGGAAATCTTCGGGCCCGTTCTAGGTGTCGTGCGCGCTCGCGATTTTGACACCGCCCTCAAGCTCGTCAATGAACATGAATATGGCAACGGTGCCGCAATCTTTACCCGCGATGGAGATACCGCCCGCGCCTTCGCGCACGGCGTTCTGGCCGGCATGGTCGGCATCAATGTGCCGATCCCCGTTCCGATGGCCTTTCATAGCTTCGGCGGCTGGAAACGATCACTCTTTGGTGATCACGCGATGCATGGCCCTGAAGGCGTCCGCTTCTACACCCGCATCAAAACCGTTACATCACGTTGGCCAACTGGTATCCGCGCTGGCGTCGACACCACCATGCCAACGCTTGGCTAAGATGCTGTAACTGGAAATGCCCCGTCAGTAGCCACTGACGGGGCATTTTTTCCTATGTCTTCGAGATCAAGCAAGAATGTCAGGATTTGGCAGCGTAATATTCCGCACAATAGTAGCGAGCTCATGTGCCGCGTCAAGGAAGCCCCGCAGTGTACGGGCTGTCGGACCATAGTGGTCAAATTCCTCGATGCTCAGACCACCGTCTTCGTAAGCTCGCCGGAAGTCCGCGAACTTCTCCTCTAGATCAGCCACAATCTTTGGATTTACTGGCGAATTGATCCGATCCATACATTCCACATCGCTCGCATTGAATCTTACCTGCCACTTATATGGAGGAGAAATAACTACATCGCCACCAATGAGCTCACTCCAGTGCATGTGGTTTCGGAACGCCGCAGACAACAATCGCAAGCGGTAGCCGCGCTCCCGATACAGCTTGTAAGTCTTCTTGAAGACCGCCACACCCGCCCACTCAAGATAACCAGGTTCACCCGTTGTGATCTGCTGCTTCTCCGCAACAACCTTCAGCCAATCGTCAAGTCGACCAACCATGATGGTGCAGACCGGTCCCATAGTAGAGGTATCTTTCCCTTCGCTCTCGCGCCGCGTCAGCCCACGCTCCACTGCCTCTGCAACTGCGACACACTGGGGCAAAGTGAAGCATGCGGTCGCATTGATGCTGACTCCGCGATACGTTGCCTCCTCAATCGCGACGACACCAGCAGTTGTCGCGGGAATCTTCACAATCATATTGGGCGCAAGTGCGCTGAATCGCAGCGCCTGAGCCAGAAGACGTTCAGGGTCGCGATAGAAGTGCGGGTCAGTCTGAATCGACAGTCTCCCATTTCTTCCATTCTGTGCTTCAAAGATTTCCATAAGTAGCTTAGCTCGCGTCGCGGAGATCTCCTCAATCAGCAACCAACCAATCTCATCTTCCGTCGCCTGCGGATGCTCATCCGCCAACGCCTTGATTCGGGGATTCCACAATGCCGCTTCCTTTTTAAGAGCTTCAAGCACGATCACCGGATTGCACGTTGCGCCAACCGCGCCATTCTCAATTGCATAGTTCAGTTCGCCAAGCGTCGCCGAATCATTCCACAACACCGTTGGAGTAGTCTGCGACATCTCGTGGAGTGTGCTCTTATATTGCGTTCCAATCCCAACTGATCCCATGTTGATCCGACCCTTCTAAATCAAATTCATTCTTAACTCTGTAAGTAGCCACTGCCGGCGACGAAGTTAGTTGTACCTCTTTTTATATGGACCCAGAACCCGGTAACCGTCCTTCGTCACGACAACATCATCTTCAATCCGACATCCACCCACAGTTGTCGTATAAATTCCCGGTTCGACTGAAGTAAACATTCCTTCCCCCAGCACATCCCCTGACAGCGGACCAAGAATGGGCGATGACTCGTGATATCCGAAGCCTAGTCCGTGGCCTGTGATATGCGGAAAATCCATACCATAGCCTGCATCCTCAATGATCGATCGCGCAGCAGCATCGACGTCTCTGGCTAGAGCCCCAGGACGTATCACCGAGATCGCGGCTTCCTGTGCCTTGCAAACCGTCTCGTAGATTTTGATCTGCACGTCCCGCGGAGTTCCCGCAATCCGAACGCGGGTGCGATCCGCCCAATATCCATCCACGACAACGCCCAGCTCCAGCACCGCAAAATCACCGTCAGCCAATGGACGCGCAGTAGAGATCACATTGGGCCGGTGTGCAATCGAAGTCTCGGCCGCACCAGTCGTTACCTGTGCGAAGCCCCGCACCCGAACGCTATGGCGATATCCAGTTCCCTTCACCATGATCGCGTGCTCCACAATGGCTGCAAGCTCCACGCCAGTCACGCCAACCTCCACAGCCTCCTGAAAGGCTTCGAGTCCAAAGCAGGAGACCTCGCTCGCAATTGCCATCCGACCGACCTCATACTCCGTTTTACGCAAACGCTCCGACACTAGAAGGGTAGTTACATCCACAAGCTCAGCCTTCGGAAAAAATCCGGTCAACATCGCCAGCGACGCAGCCGCCGGCCCCATCCCTTCCGCAGCATTCCATGAAGGAGAAGTAACTTCAAAATTCCCTTCATAGCCGATTCGCTTCCACTTGGAATCTACCCGCCGTCCAATCAATTCGCGAAGGCTAGCCGCAGGAGATTTATCCCATGCGCCTCCATAGGGAAAGAACATCGCTTCGCAGTCCACCAGTGTGGCGAGCGCCTCTTGTTGGTAACAAGCCGGCATGAAACACGTCGCATTGCCATCTGCTGGGAATAGGAAGTAAGCAGCACCAATCATCGGCCAGTGACCACTCAGCAGCAATACATTCTCAGGAAGTCGCACAACCAGCGCATCAAGCCCGCTTGCCTGCATGGCTTGCCGCATCCGAATTCTTCGCTCTTCATTTAGTAATGAAATATCTCCCCCTTCCGTAGTGTCCTTTACTAAGCTGTCTAGCCCGCACCAATAAATCCGGGATAGAGCAACATGCCGCCGTCCGGGTAAATCGTCGACCCATGGATATAGTCGGACTCATCCGACGCCAGCCACACCGCCAGTCGCGCGACATCTTCCGGTTCCCCAATGCGCTTGCACGGAATAAGGTTAAGGAGTTGCTGCTCGTAGATCTCTGGGGACGTCAACTTCTCGACATTCATCGGCGTCCGAATAGCTCCCGGAGCAATCGAGTTCACTCGAATGCGAAGGTGCGCGACCTCCTGCGCCAGGCTCTTCATGAACAACATCATCCCACCCTTGGCCGCGGCATAGTTCGCATGACCCTCCCACGGGATGACGTCATGTACGGAACTAATCATGATTAATTTGCCACATGCGTAAGAAATGCTGCGGTCAATTCCCTGCTTCTTGAACTGCCGAATCGCCTCTCTCGAGCAGAGAAATGTGCCGGTCAGATTGACGTCAATCACCCGCTTCCATTGGTCCAGCGTCATCTCGTCCACAGGCGCGTTCTTCTGCACAGCCGCGTTCGAAACGCAGATATCCATGCGGCCAAAGGTGTCTATCATGAAGCAAAACATCGCCTGCATCTGCTGTTCGCTGGAGACATCCGCCTCAAACAACACGGCCGTGCGACCGAGTTCCTCAATCCGTCGAACTGTCTCTTCTGCGCCAGCACGGTCAGCGCTATAGTTCACAAGCACGTCGGCTCCGGCCATCGCGAACCCGATTGCCATAGCTTGGCCAAGCCCCTTGCTCGCTCCCGTGACCAAAGCCTTCTGACCTACGAGGACAGGATGGATCGGCGCAGGTGGCATCTCATTTGGTGGCGTATATTTTGATCCGACTGACATCAATACCTCATACTCGTAACTTATGTGGGGAACCTATCCTAGTTGAGCTTTCAAAATCCCCAATGGAAAACAGTTCTAGTTTTTCGCAGGTCAAGAATAGCATCTGAACAGAGCGACAGTAGATGCCTTTGAACTGTAAATCAACCTGCAAGTTCTCAATAGAACTCTTCGGCCAGGCAGCTTCAAAATAATCCAGTTCCAACACAGTTTGAATCAGTCAACATCTACCCAGCCATGCTTTTCTGAACTACTCACCACCGCATCCACAATCTGTAACTGACGAATGCCATCCGCAAACGTTGGGTAGTCCACTGGCGCGTTGCGATCCGCAACCGTCTGGTAGAACCGGCGGAAGGTTTGCTTGAACGTATCGTCGTATCCTTCGCTGTGGCCACCGGGCAGATCCGCATAGCTCCGCGCCTTCTCTTCGAACAAAACACTGTCTTTCAGAAGAATTTCGCTTCGCCTATTGCGGTGTCCAATCCATAACTCGTCCGGTCGCTCCGCATCCCACACGGCGGAGCACTTCGTCCCGTATACCTCTAGGAAGAGGCGGTTCTTGCGACCCACAGCAACCTGACTTGCGGTCATACAACCCCGTGCCGTCTCACCCATCTCAAAGATCACAGCGCCAAAGTCCTCGCTACGGATCGGCACCTCCGTGTACTCGTTGGGGCGCAGATGTTTCCCTTGAAATGTCTCCACCTGGGTATTTGGTTTCTTGCGCGTCTTTATAAAGGTCTCAAGGACGCCGCAGACAGAGGTAATCTTCTGCCCAGTCACGTGCTCCGCCAGGTCACACCAGTGGGTTCCGATGTCTGCAAACGTTCGAGACTTTCCGGAATCAATCCGCCAGTTCCAATCTGTGTCATAGAACAGCCAATCCTGCGAGTACGTCCCCTGCACATAACGTATGTCGCCGAACTCTCCTGCCACTCGCATCTGCCGCATCTGCTGCACCTGCGGATAGCTACGAACGTTGTAGACCGTACCGTGGGCCAGTCCCTTCTCCGTCGCAAGCGCCAACATCTGCCG
>JAYVZU010000148.1:0-6376 GCA_043783075.1 Rhodanobacteraceae bacterium | reverse complement strand
GGTGCCGGTGCAGTACCTCTGCCGGCGATTGCAACTCCTTCGAGTCGCGGGTCCTGTGCGCGGCGACCTGGGCCGCGCCCGCTCCTTCGAGCCCAATCTCTGCAAGATGCTTCTCGATCTGGCCCCGGCGCGGGCTGGACGCTTCAAGATACTCCTGGGTAAAGCCCTTGATTTCGGGCTGGCCGTGCTTGCCGCGCTCGATCTCGTAGCCGAGATCCTGTAGTCGCGCGGCAAGCTCCGTCCGGTAGACCGTGGTCGCAAACTGCTGGGACTGGAACAGGCCGCGCTCCTGAAGTGCGCCTGTTTTCATCTCTCCCGTCTGGCCGTTCTCGCGCTCGGTGACATTGAAGATGACGGCGTGGGTGTGGAGCTGCGGCGCGGCGTAGCCGTCGACGGGTCGCGCGGTGTCATGCTCGAACGTCGCGGCGGCGAACTTGCCAGTCGTCTCCGGCTCCCGGACGTTGCCGATCCGCGCCTGGGTGTACCGTTCCAGCTCTCCCAGAGCGATCCGAACGCTATCGCGGTGCGCCTCGCGCACCCGGTCGTCTCCTCCAACCAGTGCGGTCAAAGAAACAGACTTCGGCGCTGAGAAGGTCGCATCCCACCCGGCCCGGTGTTCGACCGAAGTCACTTCCCTGCCGAATTCGTTTTCATAAGTCTTCGCTGGCTGATGCCGGACGAGCTGCGCTTCCGTCTCCGGGTGCTGGCCTTCGGTTAACCGCGCGAAGTGCTCCGCGCCAACCGGCCCCTCCAAACCCCATTGCTGGGCGAGCTTGCCCTGCCACTCACTATGACCGTGTTGGTCCCGGCTCCAGTAGTTCGCCTGTTCCGCCGCGAACTCGCGGGCATGGTACGTCCGGGCCTGGCCGCCAGAGAGCGATTTGGAGATGGTCAGCATAGTGCGTAACCCGAAGCGCGGCAACCCTTGCCGCTGGGTACATTCTAGGCTTGCGTTAGAGTGAAGCGATGCTTGAACGTGACCTGCAGGACTACCTCTTTGACAATCCGGACGTTTTGTTTCCTGGGCAAATCATCAGCCGCAAGCGACGTGAGGTCTATATTGAGGGCCGACGCATTGACCTTCTCTTTGAAGTCGAGGGCGTTCAATACATTGTCGAGCTCAAGCGAGACACCATTAGGCGCGAGGACATCGGACAGGTCTTCGAATATTACGGACTAATGAGGCATTGGAATGAGACAGCCAACTTCAAGATGATTCTGGTTGCCCCCTCGATTCCAGCCTACAGGCGCATCCCACTCGAAGAATTTGGCATTCGGTGTGTTGAGGTTCAGCATCGACCGGAATCGCTCCAGGAGCGGGCGACCCTTGTAAGCAAAGCCGTCGCTTATCAAAAACGCGAACGTACTGAATCGACCTCGATAGCAGATCTACCAAGCGTGGATCGCATCCGGTTTGAAGACCTACTCCCCCCGATCAATCCTCAATCCTTGAAACTCTCCCACCTACTACTGAGAGATGGGCTTCCATCGGTTCAGAAAGCTTTCTCTGAATACGAGGTCCTTCCGATAAAGATGGCGAACTCTAATCAACCCGATGTGCTCTGTTTTCCGGGTGAAGGCACACCATCTCGGTTTGTTCGGGGCGGCGCCTGGTGGGCCTTTTCTTTCGGCCAGTCTGAAGAGATGCCTAAGAACGATGTCCCCAACATCTCTGTAAATGCGTTGCCCTGGGGTCTCGATTTCGCCATCAATGCAGAACTCCGGACATCTCAGGAGGTGATGAGGCAACGTGTCGAACGTTCACCTGAACGCTTCGACGGTCTTGTTCTGGAGCACGGCAATCTTCAGTTGCAGGCGTGGCTAAAACTTGAGCACCAACCGCGCTTTTATCACTGGATTCTGCTTTCGACGATGCCGCCAAGCAAATGGCAAAGCCATGATCTCTTGGAACTGTATCGTGGGTCAGAACTCCATTTCCCGGAGCTGCGTGCACACTGGCTGACATGGGTCGCAGAGCAAAGAGTCGCATTGACAGCGGCTCAGCTCGGACAGATGAACCGGACTAATCGAAAGCTTAACCTCGCTTTGAGACTGGTTCGCTCGTTTAGCGAGTCTGATCCTTTGTGGAATCAGCCGTATGGAGAACAACAAGCCCAATTCCAAGAGGAGTATCTGAAGCTTAAGCCGCTAGTCGACTTCTTCCAGTAGCGCTTGGCCTGGACTATCTTTGGATGGTTCAACGGGGGATAGCACTCATTCAATCCACTGGCTTTCATCCCAATCGCGCGGCTT
This sequence comes from Rhodanobacteraceae bacterium, assembly GCA_043783075.1. Lineage (GTDB taxonomy): Bacteria > Acidobacteriota > Terriglobia > Terriglobales > Acidobacteriaceae > Edaphobacter. Next base: position 4,123 of record JAYVZU010000148.1, on the reverse strand, counting down.
CTCGCCGGTGGTTCCATGCTTTTGCCCGAAGGGCGACTTCGGCTTTTCGGGCTGGATCAGCTTCTTTGGAGGAGCCGGAACGTCGGCTGGCGGAGGCTCTGGGAAGACAACCTGCAACTGTACCGGCTTCTTTGTCCGAGCTGGCTTCGGCGGTGAGGCCGCAACTTTGGGAGGCTGCGGTGCTGGGAGCGGCGGTGGAACCAGCCGCGGCTCCGGTATGGTCATCTTCCGCGCAATAAACTCCGGCTGAAGCCTCTTCAGCCGGGTCAAGGCGAACTTCACTGGGAGCACCCGATTCTCCTGCTTGATGTATCCGCGCAGAGGCTCAAGTCCGGCGATCTCGGAGGCCATGACGAGAGGTTTGGTGGCAATCTCCATCGCAAAGTTCTTCTTCGAGCGGAGTAAACCGGAGGATCTCGACTCCTTCAAGCGCTCGACTTCGATCTCACCCAACGTCTCCGAGATCCATTTCGCGGCGCGTGGCTCGGAGGTCTTGAAGAAGATCTTCGTCGTCGGCTGCGAGAGCATGGCCTCGGCATCCTGGCCATAGCGTTTTTCGAGCTGGCTGCGCCCCTGGAAGCCGAGTACGACGGGGTTTCCGTACTTCCGATTCTCGGTCACAGCGGTATGGAGCTGGGGCAATTTGTTGAGGCTGGCGAGCTCGTCCAGGACGAACCAGACGGGCTTGGTTGGGTTCGCGCATGGTTCCATCATGCGCAGGATGAGCAGGTCGAGCCACACTGAATGGAGGGGCAGAATCCGCTCCCGCATGGCAGGTTTCGAGGTCAGAAAGACCCACTGGGTTCTATCAAAACCCCAATTTCCTGTCTCGAACCAGCCGCGTTTTTCGCCCTGTTCAGGGAGCAGGGCGAGGCTGTCGGCGATCATGTTGAGGCTGGCGAGAACGCCGCCGCGCTGGGGTGCGGCCTTCGGGTCGAGGTAGGCAGCCTGCGGCGTACCTTCCAGCCGCCGGTCGATCTCGGCGGGGTCGGCCATCCACTCCAAGAGCTGTGCGACGGTCGGACCGCCCGCAAGTAGACGGGACAAAACCCGGCGCGGCGCGTCGGTAAAAAATCTGGGTTCATGCTCCTTCTCGGGGAGCATGGCGGCGGCGATGGCATCGGCAATTCCATAGCTGTGCAGCTCGCTGGGCAGGCTCCAGTACGGGCACCGTTCGTCCAGCGGGTTGAGCACCAGGTCGCCCCGCTCGGGCCGATAGAACTCCTGGACGAACTCGGCCGCCGGGTCGTAGACGATGGCGGATTCGCCGCGCTCTTCGACCTGACGCAGTATCTGCCGGATGGCGTTCGACTTGCCGCTTCCGGTGTCTCCCATGAGCAGGATGTGGCTCGATTCGAGCTTGCGCAGGATACAAAAACTGGACGGCAGAACACCCCACTTCGGCTCCAGGCGGAGCCGGATTCCGTCCGCTTCCCGGCTCCGTTTCCATCCGAACTCCGACACCAGCTCCGGCCCCTTGGTCCGCCGTCCGTGGCGCTCCTCATGCCTGGACTCGCGGCGAAACCACTCCTGGATTGCGAAGGCCAGAAGCATCAAAGCACCCACGCCGAAGAGCGGCGAGAGCATCAACCGGCCCATGCTTTTGCCATCGAAAAACTGCTCCTGGAGGATCGGCCCGAAGTCGGCCACACGGTCGGCTCGGGTGGTAAGAACGAGGCCTGTCCAGCCCTCGGCCAGGGCATCGGGCGAGAGTTTTAGGGGCAGCGCCGGGTTGCCGGGCTTTGTCGCGGAGACGACATCCGCGTCGTGCGCGAGCTCCGGTTGGCGCTTCGGAGCGGTCTTGTAAACCCACCGGAACGGAACGCTTCGGGCGGTTACACCGGGCATGGCGGTGATCGCATAGGGACCGAAATATTGCTTCTGGAGTGGAGTCAACGTCAACGCAAACCAGACGCCGAGCGGGATAGCGAGCGCACCCGAAAAGGCGAAGAAAAGTATCAAAAGCAAGAACGGAAACCGTCGCCGGAACTGGAGTGGAGCGGCCATTATTTGGCCACCATTTCGGGGTCTGGATCGCCCTGTAGACGGCGCAAAACCTCCTCGGCCTTACCCTGCTTGGTCGCGTCCGCGTGGGTCACGATCCGCTGGATCGTCTCCTTGGGAAGATCGATAGCGACGGCGGAAAGCAAGTTGATGGTGAGGTTCCGCAGCCCCAGAACCTCGGCGAGTAGCGTCGGATCGGGCAAGGATTTCCTGGCTTCGACTGGCCGGTTTAGATGAGCGATGGCGGCTTCGCGGAGCCAAACGGAGGTACTCTTGCCGGCGGTTTTGGCCGCCGCTTCCACCGCTTCCATTTCGGATTTCTGGAGCCTGGTCGCGATCGTTTTGCCGCGACCGGAGGGCGCGGTTTCGACTCTCGAAGATGCTGCGGAAAGCGCGGGAGGGATACGCGAATCGCTCATCGGGGCCTATGGTACTGGCTTGAACGTAGACCGAAGCTGCCGCATCGTCAAGCGGAGGGGTGGTTTACCGGGGTAAACCAACGGCTGCTAAGTTGCTGATTCTAAGAGCGCGGCGAAGTTGCTCCAGAGCACCCCGACGGTTTACCAATGTTTACACCCGTCCTTTTCTGTAAACACGAATACGCCCCTGTGGGCCTAAGAGTCTTGTTTTCAGCAGGTTTACGAATGTATCCGCAGGGACACCTAGGGATTCTTCACAGCAACCCTTTGGGGATGACGTGTCATCTCTACTTCCGCTGCAAAGCAGCGTTCGTCTTACCATCGCCTACCCTGACCTCGCGGAAGGGTAGGCGAAATTTTTTGGGATTCTGGAGAGTGCGACAGATTCAGCAAGCGGTCTTTCGTCTCAATCTGGAGACCATGCGACGGATGCTTTTCTGAGTGCTGCGGGACAACGGAGATGAGTCTTCAAGTGTGTTCATCGGACCACAGCTTCGTTTGCCTGGCGGCGACTCCAGCGCGGTCGAGTTCGACCAGTCGCAACTTCCATTTGTCTACCAGCTTCGCAGCCTGACGTGAGCGGCGCTCGGCACGGGCCAGCATTCGCTCCACATGGAGGCGCTGCTGTGTCGGCTTGTCTGGCTTGCCGGCGGAATGATCGGGCACATGATCCTGATGCACAAGAGGAGAGACGTACAACCGGATTTTATACAAGCTGGGTTGAGTGCCGGGAGAGGTGCCTGCCCTTCCGGGCAGGCGCTCGATTCAATCGGGGTCAAGCTGTCTTTTTCAGGATGTCCGCTGCCTCGGTTCGCCCCGCACCGTCGCGCTCCGTGGCCGGGGGTTTGGACGCCTCCGGTTCCGATTCGGCGGGTTCTGCGGCGTGGGTTTCGAGTGCGGAGAGGATGACGGCGGAGGTCTTCTGGATGACTTCCAGACTCTCGGCGAGCAATGCGGCGTTGCCATGATACAAACCTATGTAGTCCGCCGAATTTTTCCCGCTGTTGAGTCCGATGGTGGTTCCGACCACGAACGCAATCGCTTCGGCTTCCGTCTCGCGCACCGTCTTGGTGGTGTTGATGCGCCGCTCGGCACGATGTAAAAAACTGTGCGCGAGTTCGTGGACTAGGGTGCTGAACTCCTCCGCCGGAGACTGGCCGGGAAGCAGGACGATTCTGTCTCCGTAGCACATCCCCAAAGCGGGGGCGATGCTGTCTTTGAACTCCAGCGTAATGCCCTGGGCGATGACGAAATCCATGAGCCGTTCGCGGTACACGCCCACATCGCCAGTCACTTCGCTGGAGAGTTCGGGAAGGTCGCGGCCCTCGGTGGATGAAATGTCCCACACCCAAGCGGATCTGAATCCGACCAACATCGGCTGATTCTGGGTGCGGATGTCTTTATCGGCTTCGGAGTCTTTCTTGCGCCGAATACCGATGACGGGAGCGAGGATGCGAATTCCCTTCTCTCCCTTCTTCACGCGGCGGCCGAGTTGGTTCCACGCATACATCCCGGCAACGCGCGTTGCGTCGGACTTTTGTCTCGCAATCTCCATCACATTCGAAAAGGAATACCGATGGAAGCGGCCCATCGCGGTGAGGTAGGCGGTCAAACCTTCGGAGTGTCCCTGCTCCAATTGCTCGATGAGGATTTGGACGTTGGCTGCGATCGCTTCCTTCGCGGTCTGCTGTTTGTGGGGC
>JAYVZU010000147.1:0-6388 GCA_043783075.1 Rhodanobacteraceae bacterium | reverse complement strand
TCAGCATGCCCGACGCGATTCGTCACTGCACGAAGGGCATCGGCATCTGGGAGTTTGCCTCCAACGACGCCGGCGAGGAACCGGATGTCGTGATGGCCTGCGCGGGCGATATTCCGACGTCAGAGTCGCTCGCTGCAGTGGCGATCCTGCGCGAGCGCTGCCCCGAGCTGAAGATCCGCTTTATCAACGTCGTCGATCTCTTCCGGCTGATGCCGGCGCGCGAACATCCGCACGGACTTTCCGACCGCGAGTTCGATTCTCTGTTCACGCTGGACAAGCCGGTGATCTTCAACTTCCACGCCTACGCATCGCTGATTCACAAACTGACCTACCGACGGGCGAATCATGACAACATCCACGTCCGCGGGTACAAGGAGAAGGGCAACATCAACACGCCGCTGGAGTTGGCGATTCTGAACCAGGTGGACCGGTTCAATCTTGCCATCGACGTGATCGACCGGGTGCCGAAGCTGCAGGCCAGCGCATCGCACACCAAGCAGTGGCTGCAGGATCAGATTATTGATGCCATCAATTATTCGCATGAAAATGGCATTGATTGCCCGGAGATTCGCGACTGGAAGTGGCCTGTTTAAGCAAGTTTAGGTTTGCCTCTTGGGTCAGGTTTTTTTTGCCGCAGCCGCGACCGGGTTCTTGCGTCTCTCCGCTGTTCGTTTCTTGGTCGGCTCAGGCACGTTGCTGCCTGCAATGGCGTCGGTCAACGCCGTCAGGGCAGCAAGGCTCTCGTCCAAGTCCTCTTTGACGCGTACGGCGGCGTCAATGTCTTCGACACCCCCATACCAGCGCAAGACTTCGCCGTCTGGTCCGAGACGCGGTGATGCTTGACACCGCATCCACCGCCAGCCTCGGTCTGCTGAATTCACGCGATATTCGACATCTATTGGACGCTTAGATCGGAGCGCCATCCGCATACCCTGAATCGTCATCTGTTGGTCCGCAGGATGAACATCGCTTAACCACTCAGGGTGTTGCGTTGCGTCGTCTGAACCAGCTTCGACGGCGGGCTGCGATCCTACCTTTAGACCAGTCCCGTCGCCCTCCATGGACCACGGCACCTGCCGGCAAATAGCGGCCATGTGCCGATACAGGAAGACGCTCTCTTCGAGCGCTTCCTCAGCAACCTTACGTTCCGAAATGTCGACGACCGCAATCGAAACTCCGATGACTTCATCGGCCTCGTCGCGAGCAGGGTGGTAAGAGACGAGGCTCGTCCAAGGTGGGCCTCCCTCGTATGAGGGCGGGCACGGGACCTCTACTCCGGAAATGGCTTGACCTTCGAGTGCGTGCCGCAAGTACGTCCCAATGGTCGAATATAGGTTTGGCATAAGTTCCGCGATGGATCTACCGAGGTGTTCGGATATGGGGAATCCGTTCATTTCGGCCAGCCGCCGGTTCAAATTCACATAGCGAAGATTCAGATCCAGAAAGCCAAGGCCCACGGGCGCTCCGTCGTAGATGGCCCGAAGCTACGAAAGCCTTTGCGTCGGCAATGCCTCCAGGCTGGACCCCTCCCATCGACCTTTCAACGTTGGATTAAGGCAGGGCGCCACCCAACATGGGGCCGCAACTAATGCCGCGACCTTGGAAGCCGGTACGGGTTTGCCGTAGAGCCATCCCTGGGCTCGCGTGGCACTGAATAGCAGCAACATCTCGGCCTGCTCTTCGGTCTCGACTCCTTCCCCAACCGTCAAAATCCCAAGGCTGCATCCCAGGCCGGCAATTGCAGCGACGATCTTGCGGCTTTCCCTTCGTTCGGTCATTGACCCCACAAAACTGCGGTCGATCTTCAGCTCGTCAAACGGCAATGCCTGCAGGCTTCCTAGGCTGGAGTAGCCGGTCCCGAAGTCGTCAAGGGAAAGGCGGCAGCCCATGTCCTTCAACCGCAGTGCCGTCTTCTTCGATCGTTCCAGATCGACGGCGAGCGCAGTCTCCGTAATCTCGATCATCAGTCGGTTCAGGGGAAAGCCGGTATCGTCTGCCGCTGCCCGAATCTGAGCCGGGAGCGAGGTGTGATGAAGCTGAGCCGGCGACACGTTGAAGGAAAGCGTGAGGGGAGCCGGAAGCTCGGCAATCAGATGAAAGGCCTTGCGATACATCTGATTGGCTACCGTGCCGATCAGACCTTTCTCCTCGGCCAAGGGGATAAAGTTCCGAGGCAGGAAAGGTTCTTTGCCCGGACGCTGCCAGCGGGCAAGAACTTCGAAGCCTACCAACTTCCCGGAATGGAGTTCGATGATCGGTTGAAAATACGGAATTACTTCGTCACCCTCAATTGCTCTGAGTAGGTCGGCTAGTTGGACTTCCATCAACACAGTTTACGGCGTTTGGAGCAAAACAACTGATCAATGTAAGACATTCCTGGTAGTTTCGCAGCATCATTGTCGATTGGCCAGCCAATATCGCTCGAACGTGAGTGCACGACGGGATGAGTCGGTCGTGCAGGCTTTTTTAAAATTTCCATGCCTAATTGAATTCTTGGACTACGCTATTTAAACTCGACTTTCGCCGATGCTCCCGCTGATTTACCCTAAATTCATGTCCAGCATCTTTGAGATTCCTGTCACCACCATCACGGGTGAACCCACCACCCTCGCGCCCTACAAGGGTCATGTTTTGCTGATCGTAAACGTTGCGTCGAAGTGTGGGTTGACGCCGCAATACGAAGGCCTCGAAAAGCTGTATTCGACCTACAAGCACTGCGGCTTCGACGTGCTCGGCTTCCCGGCAAACGACTTCGCCGGACAAGAACCTGGAACCGAAGAAGAGATCCAGAGCTTCTGCACGTCAAGCTTCGGCGTCGACTTCCCGATGTTTTCAAAGGTCGTCGCAACTGGCCCGGAGAAACATCCCCTGTACGGCGCACTGATCGCCGCACAACCGGAAGCCCGCGTCGCTAACCCGGGATTCCGCGCCAAACTGGACGGATTTCTCTCGAAGAACAGTGCGCAGACCAACCCGGCTCCAGAGCTCCTGTGGAACTTTGAGAAGTTTCTCGTGGATCGCCAAGGCGAGGTTGTGGCCCGCTTCGCTCCCGATACCCAGCCGAATGATCCGGCTATTATCGCGGCGATAGAAGCCGCTCTACCGCCCCTCTAAACCCTCTGGGTGCCCCATCTCGTCCGGCTCCATCGGACGAGGTGGGGTGTACGAATTTCCGTCGCACAGACTTCCGTAATTCCGAAAAGAGTCCATCCGCCATGAATAAGCAGCTACTTGCCCTCGCCGCAACTGCGGTCTTTGTCTCCGCCGCCGCAGCCCAAAAGACACCCATCAAGATCGCGGTCGACCTCACCGAAGCTCCGCGCAAGCTGTACCACGCGGAGATCGATGTTCCGGTGAAGGCTGGTCCGCTGACACTGCTGACGCCGGAGTGGATTCCCGGCAACCACGCTCCTTCGGGCGAGGCGAACGCAATTGTGGGCGTGCAGTTTACTGCGGACGGCAAGACACTCGCGTGGCGTCGTGACGACGTGAACCTGTACGAGTTTCACCTGGATGTTCCGGCGGGCGTGACGAACATTCACGCGCATCTGGATGCAATCGTAACTTCCCGCACATCAAAGCAGATGGCTTGCCTGGAGTGGGAGCGCCTGATGCTCTATCCGGCTCACGTTCCGGTGAAAGACATTGCGATTGAGCCAAGTGTGACAGTACCCGCTGGCTGGGGTATCGGCAGCGCTCTGACCCCGATGGGCACCACTACACCGCCTCCGATGACCGGCCTGTTAGAGTCCGCGCACCAGCCCTCTGCTGGTGCCATGACCACCCACTATGCGGCGACGAACGTTGAGCAGCTTCTCGATTCACCAATCATTGCCGGCAAGTACTTTCACGAGTTCCCGCTTGCGCCTGAGGTCACGCCAAAACACTACATCGATGTAGTGTCGGATGAGGCGGAAGACTCGAACCTGCGGCCCGAACTGCTGGCCGAGATCTCGAACCTCGTCCGCGAGGCCGGTGCAGCGTATGCCTCGCACCACTACAACAGCTACCACTTCCTGCTGACGCTCTCGAACGTCGCTGGTGGCGAAGGCCTGGAGCATGGCCAGTCTTCGGACAACGGCGTTGGCGAGAAGGGATTTGCCGAACCCGCACAGACGCTGGGCAACTCTGACCTGCTGTCGCACGAGTTTACACACTCCTGGGACGGTAAATACCGCCGACCTGCCACGCTGTATCAGCCCGACTTTGCTACACCGCAGCAGGGGATGCTGCTGTGGGTTTACGAGGGTATGACGCAGTACATGGGCAATGTTCTGGCGGCACGTTCTGGCTTGAAGAACCAGCAGCAGTATCGCGACATGCTCGCCATGTCGGCCGCATCGCTGGACAACGAGTCAGGCCGCAACTGGCGCTCGACCGAAGACACTTCGATTGCGAGCTCTATTACCCGTCGTCCGATTGCACCGTGGGGCAACTGGTCGCGTGGGCAGTCGTACTACCAAGAGGGCGAGTTGGTCTGGCTGGACGCCGACACGCTGATCCGCGAGAAGACCGGCGACAAAAAGTCGCTCACAGACTTCCAGAAGATCTTCCTCGGCAAGGGTGGCGATACGGGTCCGAACATCGTCACCTACGATCGCAAAGAGCTGATCGCCAACCTGAACGAGGTTCTGCCCTATGACTGGGCGACCTTCCTACACGATCGCATCGACCTCCCGAATCCGCACACTGATCTGGCTGGCATCGAACGCGGCGGCTACAAACTGGTTTACACCGACAAGCAGAGCGCGTCAGAAAAGCTGCTTGGGTCAGCTCGCGGACCTCGGGGCGGTGGCGTGAACGTCTGGTACTCGCTCGACATGCGGATTACCGGCGACGGTACCGTCGGAGAACTGAAGTATGACGGAGTCGCCGACAAGGCGGGCCTCACTTCAGGATTGAAGGTCATCGGTGTCAATGGCGAGGTCTTCTCGGCCGATGCGCTACGGCAGGCTCTGGACGACAGCAAGGGCAACGCGAAGCCGATTCGATTGCTGGTGCAGGACGAGACGAAGCTCTCCGAGATCAATATCGACTACCACGATGGGCAGCGGTATCCATCACTGGTTCGAGTTGAAGGGACGACGGATTATCTGGATGAGATCACGAAGCCGTTGGTGCCAGTAGCAGCAAAGTAAGTCTTAATCACCAATCAAATAGCCCGCTAATGCTGAAATTTGGCGTTAGCGGGTTATTTCGTTTGCGGCCTGCAGAACCGCAATAACCTGCCTATACCGCGCGGTGTCGCTGCTGTTCTCGGCAGACCAGATCGCCTGTCCCAGCGGCGTCCCACCGTATACATTCTTCGCCGAAGTCGAGAGTCCCAGACACAACAACAAACTCGCGGTTTTGGCGCGGCCGCCTATCGCCGCCATGTGCAAACCCGTCTGCCCGTCCCGCGTCGTCGCCTGCAGGTTGACGCCAACTGTGGCGAGGTACTCGATGACGGCATCGTGGCCAAACTCGCACGCGAGCAAGAATCCCAGCTCAAGGTCGTCGCTAACCACGCCGGCCGCAACAAACTCCCGAAGTAGCACCATCCATCCCAGGCCGGCCGCCTCGGCTGCTCCTAAATCCGCACCACGCGCAGTTAGGAAAGACGCCGCAGCTTCTCGACCGTTCATCAGGCAGGCCAACACATCTCCTGGACGGATCTCCGCGCCACTGTCCAGCAGAGTCTCCAGAAGAGCTTGCTGCACACCGGCTTTCAACGGATGGATACTTGTCGCGGCCAGCGCCAACGTGGTCGCGCCTTCGCCGAAGATGTCTGCCGTAGCGTTCGGATCGGCACCTGCCGCTACCAGAAGTCGCACGACCTCGAACACATTTGGCGGAGTCTTTTGCCGCTCCTGCTCGACGCCGTTGGCCGCACAATAGTGCAGCAGCGTTGCATGATGGTCGCGGAAAGAACGCGCCGTAATCAGCTCCGGCTCTAGCTGCAGCATCGCATTGAGGGTTGCTACATCGCCGTTGACTACCGCATCTGATGCCGTCTCAAATCGCTCCACGGTCGCCTCCATTCCAAAACTACATCTTGTCGGCGAGACTTCGCAATTGTGCGCTGCTGTGGGATGGCGTGGGCTTATACTACCGCCATGCGCCGCCTCTGCTCGCTCCTCATCCTCGCCGCCCTGCCCGCCCTTGCGCAACAGCCCAAACAGTGGCCTACGCACGAAGACAACTTCCATATTGCGAACTACCACTTCAAAGATGGCGAGACGATCGACGACCTGCGCCTGAACTACATCACGCTCGGCACACTGCATCGCGACGCAGCCGGCCATGCCGATAATGCCGTGCTGCTGTTGCACGGCACCGGCGGTCAGGCGAGCACACTTCTCAATCCAATCTTTGCCGACGAGCTCTTCGGACCGGGTCAGCCACTGGA
>JAYVZU010000146.1:0-2112 GCA_043783075.1 Rhodanobacteraceae bacterium | reverse complement strand
ACTTCAAGCCCAACGGCGGCCAGACCGACACCCTCCGCAGGACCTTCAACACCACCCTCTTCAACGACCTTCAGAACGCCGGAATCTTCGACATGGTGTCGAAGAGCATCGCGCCGCCCGTTACTCCCGGTACGCCCGCCGAGATGAACCTCGCGCAATGGTCGCCCGCGCCGGTCTCAGCCACGATGGTCGCATTCGGATCACTTGGCGTTACTGGCAACAAGGTCGCCATCAACGGCTACCTCTTCGACGTCAAGAACACACAGTTCCCCCAGGTTCTGTCTCGACAGTACAGCGATGACGCCAGCGAAGATGCAGCCCGGCAGATCGCTCACCGCTTCGCCGACGAGATCATCTCGCGCCTCGGTGGGGGCGTCTCCGGAATAGCCGAAACCAAGATTTACTTCGTCCACGCCGGCGGCGGCACCAAAGAAATTTGGGAGATGGACTACGACGGCGCAAACCAGCACGCGATCACCCATCTCGGCCAAATTTCGCTCTCCCCGCGTGTATCCCCGGATAACACGCGCCTGGCCTTCACCTCGCTCGGCCCTGACGGCTTCAAGATCAAGATGTACTCCCTTCTTTTGGGCCGCGTGGTAACTTTTCCATCCAGCGGTGGCGGCACCATCAGCCCGGCGTGGGCTCCCAATGGCAAGGAGATCGCCTACTCCGCATCCCCCAACGGCGACTTCGACATCTGGATATCCGATGTCAACGGCGCGCTCGCCCGCAAAGTCACCAACTTCAAGGGGCCGGATATGTCTCCGGTCTACAATCCTCGCACCGGCGGCCAGATCGCCTGGATCAGCGGCAGAACCGGTCTGCCACAGCTGTATGTCATGGAAAGCGATGGCTCCGGCGTCGTCCGCCTGACCGACACCGGCTACGTCAGTGCACCGTCGTGGTCGCCCAACGGCCAGTTCCTCGCCTTCGGTTGGAATCGCAAGTACGGCCCCGGAGCCCCAGGTGGGCAGGATATTTACGTCATGGAAATCTCCACCAAAAAGTGGATTCAGCTCACCCACGATGGTGGCCAATGCGACTTCCCGTCATGGTCTCCCGACGGTCGCCACATCGTTTACGCCAACTCACCCGACGGACGCGTCGAGCACATGAAAATATGGACCATGCTCGCCGATGGAACGGATCGCCACCCCCTTACTGGCCCCGGCAACGATATGCCCAACTGGAGTTGGAAGTGATTTGTACGTCCCAAACCGCCCAGTGGGCTTAGAATGTTTGACTTAACAACTATGTTCCAAGATCTTTACGCAGGAGCGCACGAATGACAGTTTCATCGGAGCCGAAATCCTTGAACTCTTACCCTTCTTTTGCCCATCGTCAGTCTTCCGTCCGCAACCTGCTCCTGCTGTCACTCTCGTGCGCCGCTATCGCGTTAACGACCGGCTGCGGCAAAAAGAAGATAGATATCCCGCAAGTCGCGACTGCCCCAGAGGCGCAGCAACTTGTTACGCCTCCTACCGCAACCATCACGGCTGATCCGCTCGCCGTCGATCTCGGCCAGACTGTCGTGCTGAACTGGCGCACCACCAACGCCACCACAGTCACCATCGACGGAATTGGTCAGGTACCCGTCAACGGAACGCAAACCGTCTCGCCCTCCAACTCGACTATTTTCCGCTTGACCGCCAAGGGCGAGGGTGGTGCAGTCGAGGCCAACGTCCGCGTCACCGTTCGCGTTGCAGTCACCCCGCCTGCCGGTGAAACCCAGATGGGGCCCAGCAGCCTGAAGTTGACCGACGGAGAGTTCCAGTCCGGTGTCAAGGACATGTTCTTCGACTATGACAGCTTCGAGCTCCGCGCCGATGCCCAGGGGATCGCCGCGGAGTCAGCAGCATTCCTCGTTCAGCACCCGGACATTCGCGTTCTCATCGGTGGTTATGCCGACGAGCGTGGATCGGCAGAGTACAACCTGGCCCTCGGCGAGAATCGCGCCAATGCCGCAAAGACCGGACTCGTCAGTGCGGGCGTAGCCCCGGCCCGAATCCGCGTCATCAGCTATGGCAAGGAGAAACAGTTCTGCACCGAATCCACCGAAGCCTGCTGGCAGGAAAATCGTCGGGCTCAGTTCACGATTGATCGCTAATA
>JAYVZU010000145.1:0-6401 GCA_043783075.1 Rhodanobacteraceae bacterium | reverse complement strand
TCTAATCGCCGCGAGGCTGGCTCTCACGATCCTGCGAATACGGATATGACTAGCGATGGAGCGGGCTTCATCGCTTGACGGACCAATTCACTTAGGGTTTTGGTGATGCGGGCAATCAGTTCTTGACACCCTCGACGTTGCCTCACTACGCTCGGGCGGTAAGCGTTTACCACAATGGCGTAACCCTTCGTATAAGGCTGAATGAATGCGTGCAGGAATGATGTCTTCGGGTCTTCGCAATTCCCTGTCGGGAGTACTGGCAGTTAGTACACTCTGCGTGATCGCGACGGCGATACAGCCATTGACACTATCCGGAGTGGTTGGAGATCTTGATCCGGGCCATACTCGCTATTCGACTTTGGCTTAAATAACTCCACGGAATGTTAATAACCTCAAGCCGTTGTGGGTGTATGACACGGGAGTTGAAGGTCGGGGTTGGCAGGTAAGTCCATTGGTGGTGGGCGGCGTCATGTACCTTTCGGTTCCGGGAGGAGCGGCCGCGATTGCCCCAGAGACGGGTGTGCGGCCATGGAAGTTTACGCCGTTGGGTCTGAGTAGGCCGGGACGCGATCGGGGGGTGGCTTACTGGCCGGTTAAAGGTACGATTGGGCCGCGTGTCATTTATACCGTGGCGGATCGAATGTATGCTCTGGACGCAATGACCGGACAGCCTATCGAGACGTTTGGGGCCAAGGGCATGGTGAATTTAAGAGATGATGTAGCCGACAAATATCCCAACGCGCAGTATGCGATCAACTCGCCGGCGGGGATCTATAAAGACTTAGCCATTGTTGCTCCCTCGACACAGGAGTTTGGCAGTAAAGGTCCGAGTGGCGATCCGCGCGCATTCGACATTTTGACGGGTAAGCAGGTGTGGAGGTTCCACACCGTACCCCAGCCGGGAGAACCCCATGCAGATTCCTGGGGGGCGAATGGTTGGGTGGACCGCGGGGGTCCTAGTGCATGGGCTGGAGTCACGGTGGATCTGGCTACGGGACTCGTCTTCATTCCGGTTGGGAACCCGGATGACAGCTTCAACGGCATTGATCGTCCGGGCAATAACAACTACTCCAATTCCATTGTGGCGCTCGATGCAGGCACAGGAAAGATGAATTGGTTTTATCAGATGACACATCATGACATCAATGATCTGGACGCTGCGTCAGCGCCCAGCATGATCGACATTCAACGCGATGGAAAGGTGATCCCGGCGCTGGTGGAGGTGCCAAAATCCGGACTCGCATTTGTTCTCAACAGGCGGACAGGAAAGCCCGTCTTCGGGGACGAGGAACGGCCCGTACCGAAGAGCGATGTTCCGGGAGAGCAGACCTCGCCTACTCAACCGTTTCCTCTGAAGCCACCTCCGCTGGTGCGCACTACGATAAGCCGCGACGACCTCACGACTATGAGTCCAGAGGCGCATGAATTCTGCCTCGCACAGTGGGACAAGCTCCAAATGCACAATTCGGGGCCGTATACGCCGGTCAGCATGAAGGGGACGACGGTCTTTATGCCGGGGACTTCGGGCGGTGGCAACAGGGGCGGCGTCTCGACCGATCCGCGCCGGGGCTACTTCTTTGTGAACATTTCGAATCGACCCACGACAAGCCGAATGGTCGCTGATGGAGCAGGTGGCTACAAGCTGGAAGGCGCCTATAACGCATTTAGCGACGACAAGGGCTGGCCGTGTATCAATCCGCCGTGGGGTGAGTTGGTTGCGGTAAGCGTGAATAGTGGCGATATCGTGTGGCGCTCCCCGTTCGGGTCGGCCGAGGTCTATGGCGAACGCGGCAAGACTTCTGGCACAAACACGTTGGGTGGATCGGTTGCGACGGCGGGTGGGCTGATCTTTATTGGGGCGACGGTGGATTCAAAGTTTCGCGCATTTGAATCCGCGACCGGGAAGGAAATGTGGAGCACACAACTGCCATCACCAGCGATGGCGACGCCAGTTGTATACCGAGGCAAGAGTGGGCGGGAGTATGTGGCGATTGTGGCTGGCGGCCCTGGAACGGTGCAGGTACCGGGCCACTTTGCGAGCTATCATCAGGTCTTGATTGCATACGCTTTGCCAAATGCCGACGATGTTCCGATTGATCTGGCAAAGTTTGCCCCGACCGAGATGCCGCTGCGCCGTGGTCCTGGGGGCGGGCCAATACCACCGGCAGTACCGCCTACTGCGGCGCTCTCAGCCGGACCCCCTGTATTGCCCGAGGGAGTCGGGAAACAGGAGTTCGTAACGATGTGCGGTCAGTGCCACGGTGTGAGTACCGCCTTGAGTGCACGGCGGTCAGTAAAGGGCTGGCGAGACTTGATTCAGGATATGCGGGCCAGAGGCGCACAGGGAGATGATCCCACTGCGAACCGAGTGGGCGAGTACCTTTCGCATAACTTTGGGGTAGTGCAATAGCGGAGAAGTTTAAGTGGAGTGACTCGGCGCGAAGCTTTATTTGGCGGTAGGGCGTGCGCTGGTAGTTCGCTTTGGTCGCTCTGGGGTACGAGTCTGGGTGGCCTCTGTGGACTTCGGGAACCGATGTCCTAGTCGAATTGAAATCTCTCGGACTGCCTTTCGGAGTTCCATTGCGAATAGTGGCAGACGGTCTTTCGTCACCCGAACCATTGGGCCCGAGATACTTAGAGCTGCAACCGGTTTGCCGTCTGCACCAAGGATTGCCGCGCCCAGGCAGCGTATACCTGTGACAGCTTCGCCTTCATCAAGGGCAAAGCCGCGCGCTCTGATGTTGAGCAGATCTCGTTTGAGCCGGCTGAGGCTGGTGATGCTCCTGGGCGTGCGGGCTTCACCGAATTGTATGTTGGCAAACAGCTTCTCTTTTACTTGCTCATCGTCGATGCTCGCGACGAGAGCTTTGCCCAGCGAGGTGCAGTGAAAGGGCCGCCGCATGCCGACTGTCGAGACAAGCCGGAACGTATGCGCAGTCTCCAGCACGTCGATGTACAGGACGTCCGACCCGTCGAGCACTGCAAGTTTGATGGTCTCTTCGGTCGCCTTCCAAAGGCGCTCCACTGTTGGTCGACAGATATTGCAAAGTGTCGCCTGGAAGCTGCTGCCGCCGCCCATCTGGCTAAGCTTGGGGCCGAGAGTGTAGGTGCCACTGTGATCGCGGAAGAGGTAAGCCTCGGCCTCCAGGTGGCTGGCAAAACGATGCACGGTACTCTTATTCAGGCCTGTCTTTTCGGCAAGATCCCGGAGCTGAAGTCCGTGGGGAGCACGATCCAGTAATTCAAGAATCGTCAGGACCTTGGTGATCACACCAACCGGAGCCGACTTGGATTTCGTTCGCATCGATCTCACCTTCTTGCGCAGCATACCTCAATCGGCCAATCGTCAGGAGATCGACGGTTGAAGTTAGACATCGAGCGAACGTTCGGGATGCACGGTGGTCCAGCAGATAGCTGCGACGATCGCCAGTACCGCTGCGGTTCCGAATGAGGTAGTCCATCCGAATCGTTGCGCGATCCAGGGAGTAAGTGACGCGGTGATGGCGCCACCAATTTGTCCGCCCATGTTGACCATGCTCGAAAATACACCTGAGCTGTGGCCAGCAATGTCGATTGAGACTGACCAGTAGGAACTCTGCGAGAGATACAGCGCGCCTGCGCCGCCGGCGAGGATGAAGCCTGCGAGTTGCGGGCTATGGACCTGAGATCCGAGAACCAGAAAGACCGCAGTCAGGACGGATGCGATGGAGGCGATGGCGCAACGGCCGATGCGCAGGCCGTGGCGGCGTGTGAGGCGGTCACTCAAAATGCCGCCAAGGAAGCAGAATACGGTGATCGAGAGAAACGGAAGCATGGTGTATCGCGCACTCGACTTGAGATCGAAACCGCGGACCTGCGACATGTAGAGGAAAAACCAGCTGAAGTAGATCCACGCAATGTAGCAGAAGCTGAAGTAGGCGATCATGAGCGCTGGCAGATCCTGGCGGTGGAGAATTGCTCTCCAGGGTACGACTCCGGTGGTCGGCTTAGTCAGCGACGCCGGTTGTGCCTTTGCAGCTTCATCTTGACCACGGCGAATCAACCGCAGCTCTTCGGGAGATACGCGAGGATGCTGTTCTGGCGTATCTCGCGAGATAAGCCACCAGACACCGCCAGCGATGACGCCGACAATCGCGCTGAACCAGAAGGCTGAACGCCAACCGTTTTGAAGGATCAGCCAGGTGAGCAGAGGTGGTGTGAGGCCACTGCCGGCTCCGACCCCGGCAAAGATGAGCCCGTTGATCAGGCCACGCTCTTCGACAGGGATCCAACGTGCAACATACTGGTTGGCGGAGGGATACATTACAGCCTCGCCGGCTCCCAAGGCGAAGCGGATGACTACCAGAAGAACTACTGCATGGGTGATGCCGGGTGGGAGGATTGTTGTGAGCGCGGTCGCGACACCCCACCATACGAGACTGATTGTGAGGACGCGGCGCGGACCATAGCGGGCTGCAAGCCAACCTGCAGGCACCTGAAAGATCGCGTAGCCGATCAGAAAGGCACTGAAGATCCAGCCTAGTTGCTGATTGCCCATCCCATACTCTTTGCTGATCTGAAGGCCAGCAATGGAGATGTTTGTTCGGTCCAGAAAGGCGACGCTGCTGATGATAAATAGCCAAAACGTCAGGTAGAAGCGAATCCTGGTGGCACGCTTAGCCGGCATACATGTTCCCCACAGTTTTACGCTCCGCTGGATGACGTTTGGAAGTCGCTCTCTCCTGCTGCGGCGCGGAAGCCTCGTAGAAGGAAGTGGCGACGGCGGCTAATGATACAGGGGCCGCCCCTTGGTTAGAAGTGGTACTTTGCGGCTAGCTGCAGTTGACGCATCGATCCTGTGCCACTGATGCGGCCGAAGGTGGAGGAACTGAAGTTCAGGTTCGGTGTATTCCAATTCGGGTGATTGAGAGCGTTGAATGCCTCGAAACGAATAGATAACTGATGCTTTTCGTTATAAGGCATCTGGAACGACTTGTGCAGTGACGCATCCATATTTGTAAATCCCGGACCAGTAAAGCTTCCATGAGATACATTTCCGAAAAAACCTGGTGCGGCTGAGACGTAGGCGGCCTTGTTGACCCAGTTGTTCAGCGATCTTGTGCTTCCACTCAGATAGGGGCTGACTCCTGTTGCATTGGGACGATCGTAGTTTCCACCGGCACCCTGAATTGATGAATTGTCAACTCCAAGCTGTGGAGTTGCGATGGCACCTGTTTGATGGGTGAACAGCGCACCAACCTGCCAACCTCCAACGACTGCATTGAGTAGCTTGCTATTCACGCGCACCAATTTGTCAGGTCCGATAGGTAGTTGGTACAGGGCCGAAGCTACAATTCGGTTTCTGACATCAAATGCCGATGGGCCGTAGTCGCATGCGATGCATCTGTTGTCCTGCGCAAACAATTGGTCATTGCCCTGACTACGAACACCGCTGGTGTCATCAAGTGACTTGCTAAACGTATACGAGGCGATCACGTTGAAGCCGTTACTGAAGCGGCGGTTAGCTTTGACGCTGAAGGCATGGTAGTTACCCGAGCCTTCATCATGGACATACTGGATTCCTTCCATATTTGGGAATGGAGTTCGGGAAGCCACTGAAGTAGCGGCGCCATTCCCAACGTATCCATACGGAGTCGCAATATTCACGTTCCTGAATCCATAAAGGTGACGCGTTACCGCACCTTGGTAACCGGCCTCAAACGACCAGTTTTTTCCTACCTGCTGCTGAATGTTCAACAAGAACTGCTGGCTTGTGGTGGTTTTGTGGCTGACAGCATTTGTGAACGCAGTTGTGGATGCAGAGAGGTTGGAAACAGCTCCAGTGCCGCCCGGCGCAGCGTTGGCCCATGTCAGACTGGAATTGCCGTAGGGCCTTACACCGTTCGAATTGCTCACAGACACACGGCCAGCAATGTTGCGTGCCATATCGAAGTACGCATTGCCGATGCCTGGTTGTAAAAGATGCCGTATCCAGTGCGAATCACCAGTGTGGGATTCGGTGAGTACGAGATGCCCAAGCGCGGCGCAAAGTTTGCGTACTGCGTTTTGAGGAGTGGTCCATTCGGCAACGTCCCATTGCTACATACTGGTGCCGGTCCGTTGCCAAGTGTGCTGGCTGTCCATCGGATGTTAAGGCCATCGTAAACATTGGCCGGCGAGCAATTGCCCTGACGGACGTAGTAGGGCCAAAGATTTGCCGGAATCTCTGTACTGGTTGCGTAGTGAGAAGGCGTTTGCGGAATGGCCACATTGAAGTTATTCCCAAAGGTTTCGTTCCAGGGAGGGGTCAGTTCGTACATTAGGGCACGGCGGTTTCAAGTTTGAAGTGCAACGGGGTTGAAGGTTCGGTGCGAGTATTTCACGAAGTCGAAGTCGGGTAGGAAGACTTCAGCGGGGCACTT
>JAYVZU010000144.1:0-6417 GCA_043783075.1 Rhodanobacteraceae bacterium | reverse complement strand
TCGCACCCGCTTCCTCGCGTCTCTACTTCTTGCCGCCGCTATCCCCACCCTCGCCCAGACCCCAAACACGCTGACCAAGAAAGAAAAAGCGCAGGGCTGGCAGCTCCTGTGGGACGGCAAGACCAACGCCGGATGGGAGAGCGAGCGCGGCGGCCCCTTCCCAGCCTCGGGCTGGGACATGAAGGACGGGCTGCTTACCACCACCGATGTTGGCGGTAAGGAAGGAGGGGATGCGGGCGATATCGTCACCACGCGCAAGTTCGCCAACTACGAGATCTCGGTCGACTTTCGGACTTCAACCGGAGCCAACAGCGGCATCCTCTACCTCGTCGACCTGGAACTGAAAAAGGGGCTCGGCTCCCCCGTCGGCTACGAGTACCAGATCCTCGACGACGATGTACACCGCGACGCCAAGCGCGGCAAAGACGGCAATCGCACCGTCGCCTCGCTATACGACCTAATAACCGCCACCGGCACCGCCGACCACACCAAACCGATCCATCCCGTAGGCGAGTGGAACACCGCGCGCATCCTGGTCAACGGAGCCCACGTCGAGCACTGGCTGAACGGGATTAAAGTCGTGGAGTATGACCGCGACTCCCCGCAGTTCCGCGAGCTGATCGCCAACAGCAAGTTCAAGGTCTATCCCAACTTCGCCGACATGCACGACACGCCGATCGTGCTGCAGGACCATGGCTTTCCCGTCTCGTTTCGAAACATCAAGATCCGGGAGTTGCCAGCTAAATAGTCCGCTAATTCTCCGAAGGCTTGGTCACCGTATCCACCATCACGACATCGACCATCGCCTTCTCCGAAGTCAGCTTCAGACCCAGTTGCTGCTGGATCGGATCGAACAGTCCCGGGCGCGGTGGATGGATCGGAGATTTGCAACATCCGCAGAATAAACTTACTTGACTAAATTGCAGTCCAGTCCACCCCCGGCCTCAGTACCCCAAGCCTTCGAATTGTAGCTGTGCGCAGCGAATCAATTTCTATACGCAATTCATGTCGCTGCCCCGAATCAAGGGCGTCGGGCTCCTGGTGTCGCCACACACCGGCATACTTGCTCAGCGAAGTAATCAAGCTGATTCGAACCGGAAGCTGCTCCCCTAATGTCAACGCATGATTCACCAATATCTCGATGTCATGAGTGAAGGCATATCGCTGTCCGTTCCCACCGATGAGTGCCTTCAAGAGCTTTTAAACCGCCTGCTGCGCGTGGAAGCCAAAGGTTCGATCATTGACGTCGAATCGAATTGTGTCTTCATCATCCCGCGATGCGTGCAATAGCTCGATGATCGATTGATCCAGTGCCTGCGTCATACAGCGTTACCCCTTCATTCGCAATGTCATGATGCACGCTGATGATCGAGTCCTTCATGAACTCGTGCCTCTCTCGGTTGAAGATCAACAAATCGATGGACATCCATGGATTGAGGTCAGAGCGGGAAATCGGCGGCGGACGATGGCCTGGTTCATAGCTTTCCAGCATCACGGCAAGATCGAGATCACTCTCTGGCCGATGGGTTCCGCGTGCCCGCGAGCCGAATACAGTAATCCGAAGCGGTCTCGCCTTCGCGATAATCGTCTCGACGACATCGAGCACCTTCTCCTGGTTCACCAGAAAAAGATCGATCGCCTCTCGGACCAAATTCACTGCTGCAGCACTCGCCATGAGACGTTGCCTCTAGCGTCATTGTAGCTGGCCGACGCAAACCCAGCCCACAAAATGCTTGCATTGGGTGTCTCGCTAATTGTCTGATGGTTTAGTCACCGTATCCACCACCACTACATCCACCATTGCTTTCTCCGCCGACAGCTTTAACCCCAGCTGCTGCTGCATCGCGTCGAAGAGCCCAGGCGAGGGATTTTGCGTCGTCCGAGCCGGCGGCGGATGCCCGTTGAACTGCGAGTTGTCCGGCGTAAAGTCAATCGCGACGTCATACCGCCCGGTCAGGCCTGTCTTGTCTACCACCGGCCGATCCAGCACTAGTAACTGCAGCACCCCTGCCAGTAGCGGCATCGTCGCGTTCTGCGAAGACAGCACCCATCCATCCTCGCTCGGCCGTACTCCAGTCACCGGATTTAGCCCATCCAGCTTCGTCGACACCAGCTTCTGTCCGTCCTTCGCCGTCATCACAAACGCCGACATCTCGCGCTTATCGTCGTGAAATGTCAGCTTGAACCGCTCCGTCAGCAGCTTCTTCACCATCGCCTGCTGCTGCCGGATATTCGGCACGCCTTCGAGATCCGGCACGCCGTTGATGTCGTACCGCTCGCGCTCCATCTCCTTTGGAACGCCGACAATCTGCTTGGCGTTTTTGCCATATGCAAACCCGATCAAGTCGGCCACGGACGTATTCCGGGTGGTGAAGTTCCGCCCCTTGAATCCAAGCCCCAACATCAGCTGCAGCCCGGAGTCATTCGGTTTGATCGTCGCAACCTCGAATGCTGGATCGGCCTCCCGCGCCATCGGCACGGCACCCTGTTGCCCAAACGCAATCCCACCCATCAGCACCATTGCAACCAAGCTTGTCCGAATCATCTTCATCTCTTCCCTCGACTTCAACCAGTCTCTCCCATCCCACCGGGCAATCCCAGTGCCTCTTGTCATTCCTTCGGCATGATATTTGTCACCTTCCAGACCGTCCTCGCCAACTCCCGTTGAATCCCAACCCGCGCGGGTGTATTATCGAGTAGCAGACAAAGTTGTTCCGTCGTTTGCAGCTCCCGTGTACGCACCGGGTCCGTACTATAGATCGGCGGAGACGATGAGTGGGCGAGAGCCCACTTTTTATTTGCTCTAAAGGTTGTTTGAATTATGGCTCTCCAGATCGATCAAATCCGGGCAATTGCAGACCGCGTCGCGGCTTCGCACCACCTCGAAGTGGTCGACCTTGAGTTCTCCGGAGGCGCGAAACACCGCACCCTTCGCGTCTTCATCGAGAAAGACCCCGAGACCCGGGCCAAGCTCGTCGAACTCGCAAAATCAGCCGAGTCCGGCGCGCCGCTCGACCCGTTGGAGCACATCCCGGATCTGCCTGCCGGAGTTCCGGCGGAACTGCTCTCCGGCGTCACACACGAGGATTGCACCATCTTTACGCACGACTTCGGCACCTTGCTCGACGTGGAAGACCTCGTCCCCGGCGCCGAATACACTCTGGAAGTCTCGTCCCCGGGTCTGGAACGCAAGCTCTCCCGGCCCGCCGACTTCACCCGGTTCACCGGTGCCGTGATCAAGCTGCAGACCTTCTCGGCCATCAATATGAATCGCCACTTTCAGGGCCGGATCACAAGTTTTGAGAACGGCACGCTCACGCTCGACCTGGCTGCCATCAAACAAAAAGGCAAGGCCCGCAAGACCGCCAGCACGGCTCAAACAGTAGAGATTCCCTTCTCCAACGTAGAGAAGGCCAATCTCATCCCCGAAATCTAGCCGCTACGCACTATCCACTACTCACTACCCACTAGGAACTCAAAAATGGCAAGCCCACTCTACCAGTCTATCGAAGCACTAAGCCGCGAAAAAGGTATCGAGCCCGAGGTCGTCGTCTCGGCCATCGAAGACGCCATCGCCCTCGCTACGCGCAAGTTCTACAAGACGCAGGAAAACATGCGCGCCGAGATGGACAAGGAAACCGGCGAAATCCGCGCCTATGTCTTCAAGACAGTCGTTGAGACCCCGGAACTGATCACCGACGAGACCAATGAGCTCACGCTCGACGCTGCTCGCGAACTCGCGCCCGAAGTCGAAGTCGGCGGAGAACTCCGGTTCTATAAGGATACGTCCCCCCTCGGCCGCATCGCTGCCCAGATGGCCAAGCAGGTCATCTTCCAGAAGGTTCGCGAAGCTGAGCGCGACACCGTATTCAACGAGTACAACCACCGCGCCGGCGAGGTTCTAAACGCTGTCGTCAAGCGTCTCGAACCGATGGACGTCATCTTCGATCTCGGCAAAGCGGAAGCCCGCATGCCGAAGCGCGAACAGTCCCGGCTGGAGCAGTTCGCGGTCGGCGAGCGCGTCCGCGTCGTTCTGCTCCGCGTAGACCGTGCTGCCAAGGGCCCTCAGGTCATCGTCTCCCGCGCCGCGCCGGCTCTGGTCCAGAGCCTCTTCCAGTCCGAGGTTCCCGAGATCTACGACGGAACGGTCTCCATCCGCGCCATCGCCCGCGAGGCCGGTGAACGCACCAAGATTGCCGTCATGTCGCGCGATAAGGATGTCGACCCGGTCGGCGCCTGCGTCGGTATGAAGGGCATGCGCGTCCAGTCGATCATCCGCGAACTGCGCGGCGAAAAGATCGACATTATCGAGTATTCGGACGAGATCACCACCTTTGCCGAGAAGGCGTTGCAGCCCGCCAAGGTCTCCCGCGTCTCCATCACCGACCTGGATGAGAAGCAGATCGAAGTCATCGTGGACGACACCCAGCTCTCGCTTGCCATCGGCAAGAAGGGCCAGAACGTCCGTCTCGCAGCCAAGCTCCTCAACTGGAAGATCGATATCAAGTCGGAAGAGGAGAAGCGCCAGGAGGTCGAGCAGCAGATGCAGGCCATGACTGGTGGCCCGTCCACTCCGATCGAGCAGGTCACCGAACTCGGCGAGACCATCCTTGCCAAACTCATCGCCGCCGGCATCACGACAGTCGAGGAAGTTGCCGATATGACCGCCGAAGAGCTTGCAGAAGTCCCGGGGATCGGCGAAAAGACGGTAGAAAAGATCTCCGTCGCTGTCCGCCACTACTTTGGCCAATACGAGGAAGGCGAAGCCCGCCCAGTCGTAGCGACCCCACTCGTTAAGGAAGAGATCTCCTCCTTATCTGAAACTCCAGAAGAAATTCTGGCTCGGGAAGCTGGCAGCGGCGAAGTTCCCGAAGAGGTTCAGGACATCTCAACCGAGGACATCGTCGCAGCCGAAGACGCTGCCTCTTATTCCGACGCCAACGACGCAGCCGATGCCCGTGAAGAGGCTATTGAGCTCGACAACGACACGATCGACTCCCTGGTGAACGATAGCCAGGAAGTTTCCAGCGAAACCATTGACTCGGACCATGACCGTGGTTAGCCCCACAGTCCAATTGACATTCCGCAGCAAAGAGCATGAAACCACTTTTCATACTCTTTGCTGCGATTTTCAAGAATTCAGACATAATAAGAACAACAACACTTCCACTTCGAACGAGGCTCGTATGAACAGCTAAGCGGCTTGAGGGAAGGAAGACAAAGGGACGGATGAACAAAGTTAGAATTAACGATCTGGCACGCGAACTGGAAGTAAAGAGCAGGCCAATCCTCGACGCGCTCGAGGCCATTGGCGTCTCTGGCAAGACCCATTCCAGCTCCATCGACGAAGACCAGGCAGACAGAGTTCGCGCGTACTTCCGTGGCGATCGTAGCGGCACGACCCCCAGGGCCGTCGCAGAATCCCGGCCGAAGATCGACCTCTCCCAAGCCTCCAAGCCCGGCGACGCCATGCGCGCAATCCTCGAGCGCCGCAACGCTGCTGCGGGGATTCAGACCGCGCCACCGGCACGTCCCGCAGTTGCCGTCGCACCGCCCGCCCGGCCAGCTTTCGTTCCAACGGCACGTCCGGTGGTCGCACCCACAACCCCGGCTCCCGTTCACACCCCGGTATCCACGACACCGGTGGTCGCACCGCCGCCCGCCCATGCTCCAGTTCATGTTGCGGCTCCGGTCGCTGCTCCGACAGGTTCGACTGCTACACCAGTGGTAGCCCCACGCCGCATCGTGCCTCTGCCAAATCAAGGTGCCCGCATCATTGCGCCGCCGGTTCAGGCTGCGCCCGCAATCGCCAGCCGCCCACTTGGCGGAGCTGTCGTTGCGCGTCCGCACGTCACGGTTGCCCCGAGCGTCCTGACCAAGCCCGGCGTCACCGCTCCGGTCATCGTCGCTGCCCTGCCCAAGCCAGCCCCCGTTGTCGCTGCGGCTCCGGCCGCGGTGGTCGCGCCTCCTGTGTCCCCGGCACCAGAACCAGTTGTCGAAGCCGCACCCGAAGCTCCAGCAGTTGTCGAGGTACCAGCTGCTCCCGAGGTGCCAGCGGCACCCGTCGTTCCGGCGCGTCGCGTCATCATGCCGCAGACCGGGCCGCGCCCCATCTACACCGCACCGCCACCGGTCCCCGGAGCGCCACCCCGCGGCCGTCCAATCTTTGAGCGCCCACGCCCCGGCTTCCCCGGCGGCCCAAGCAGCGGCGGTCCCGGCGGATATCAGGGTGGCCCGGGCGGACCTCGTCCGCCCATGGGCACCGCACCCGGCGCACGCCGCCCGATGCACCCCACCCGTCCCGGCTTCCCCGGTGGCCCATCCGGTCCTGGCGGAGTGCCGCGCCCCGGCTTTACCCCCGGCGCACGCCCCGGCTTCCCTGCCCGTCCCGGCTTCCCGCCGCGTCCGGGTGGTCCT
>JAYVZU010000143.1:0-6422 GCA_043783075.1 Rhodanobacteraceae bacterium | reverse complement strand
CAGCTTGCCAGTGCCGGATTCGATATCGGCGGGCGCACCACCCCAGCCAGCGAGACGCCAATCATTCCGATCATCCTCGGTGACGGCCGCAAGACGATGGAGTTCAGCCGCGAGCTCTTCGCCAATGGGCTTATGGCAACCGGCATCGCCTTTCCGACAGTACCGGAGGGTAAGGCCCGCGTGCGCATCATCATGACGAGCGAGCACACTCGGCCCGAGCTCGATCAGGCGCTGGAGATTCTGACGCGAGTAGCCCGCAAGATGAATCTGCTGGAGAGCGCATGAGGCTGGCGGGACTTCTGCTTGCGCTAGTGGCCGCAAGTGCCGCCGCGCAGGCTCCCGTCGCCGAGCCGCCACTCAACCTCACGCCGCCGGAGGCGACTCCAGCGGAACACGGTGACAGCGGCATGCCGATCCTGCATGACCCTTCAACGATCATTCGCTACGGCGATCTCTATTACGTCTTTTCCAGCGGACGAGGGGTCCCGTTCTTCACCTCACCCGACCTGCATACGTGGATGTATCGCGGCGCGATCTACAACGCGCTGCCTCGTTCGGTTGTGAAATACGTTCCCGGAAACGACGGCCTCGATGCCTGGGCACCAGACGTCTTCCGCGTCGGCGAAACCTACTACGTCTACTACGCCGTATCGAAGTGGGACCACTACGAATCGGCGATTGGGCTTGCGACCAACACCACGCTCGACCCGAAGAATCCCACCTACAAATGGGTAGACCACGGTATGGTGGTGCGGTCCGATGGGCAGGAAGATCTGAACGCGATCGACCCCGGAGTGATCCAGACCAAAGACGGCAAGCTTTGGCTCTGTTACGGATCATTCAAAGGAACAATCGACCTGCTGCCGCTGAACCCGAAAACCGGGATGCAGCTCCATCCGCACTCCCTGCCCTACCTCCTCGCCGGCAATAGCGAGGCGTCGGACATCATCCAGCACGACGGCTGGTTTTACCTCTTCGTCAACCACGGATCGTGCTGCCACGGCGCGGGCAGTACGTACCACATCAATGTAGGCCGCTCCCACAAGGTAACGGGGCCATACGTCGACCGGAAGGGCAAGTCGCTGCTCGACTCCGATGGCGAACCATTCCTGGCCACCGAAGGCGAACACATCGGCCCCGGACATTTCGGGCTTATCCCCGATGCTGACGGAATCGGGGAACGCTTCAGCCTGCACTATGAGGCCGATACCGGAAGCAAAGACAAACCGGTGCTCGCGATCCGCAAGCTCACGTGGTCAGCCGATGGCTGGCCCATTGCAGGAGACCTCCAGTAGAAGCTGTTGAACGTCCGCGGCCATCGCGTTACAGTGTTGCTGTACCTCGCGAGGTTGGATCGGCCGACCTCTACCTGTGCCCGCAAACGAGATCGCGGCGGCGCGGATGGGGGTGGAAGCGACGCTTGAATCGCGAGGATTTCCATGGCTAAAGCACAGATTGCGTACCTCGAATTGCCCTGCCAGGATGT
The DNA here is from genome assembly GCA_043783075.1 of Rhodanobacteraceae bacterium. GTDB lineage: Bacteria > Acidobacteriota > Terriglobia > Terriglobales > Acidobacteriaceae > Edaphobacter. The sequence continues at coordinate 4,936 of JAYVZU010000143.1, read as the reverse complement.
GGCGGCGACGAAGCAGTTTTACAGCTCGTTGTTTGGCTGGACGTTTCACGATTGGGGCCCGGAATACGCGTCATTTGCAGATGTAGGCATCGACGGAGGCTTCAACGGCGGAGAGGAACACCGCACGAAGGCTCCGCTGATCGTTTTGCAGACCGACGACCTGGAGGCGATGGTAGACGCGGTGACCAGCGCCGGCGGCACCATCACGCTGCCGATCTTCGCGTTTCCCGGAGGGCGCCGGTACCACTTCAGCGATCCGTCCGGGCAGGAACTCGCGGTGATGCAGGCAGACTAGGTAGCGGAAGCCATCTCCATCAACTTTGCGACTGTGTTCCAGTTGCGAGCGGTGGAGGTGGTCTTCAGCTTCGAGTCGAAGTAAGCGTTCGTGAGCTTTGTGCGAGCCATTCCGTTGGGCAGGTGAAGATAGACCTCGCGATTCCTGACCACGAAGCTGTCGCCAGGGGAGCGGTTGGGGTCGAGGGCCTTTGCGGCAGCAGGGGCGGGCTTATCGGCGAGGAAGTAGACGTGCAGGGTTTCGTGCGGCGCGTTAGCTTTTTCGAATGGATTGGATTTAAAAGCGACCCTCAACTCTGCGGCGGAGCGGAGCACGATGCGGCCGGGATAGCCGTAGATTCGGGCGATCTCGCTTGTGACCTGTGCGATGAGCGGGTCGGGCAACGGGGATTCAAAGAGGACATTGCCGCTCTGGATGTAGGTTCGGATTTTGGAGGCACCGGCGACGGCGAAGATGGCGGAAAGCTCGCGCATCGGGAGCTTTCCTTTACCTCCAACGTTGATGCAGCGTAGCAGGGCTAGGTGGGTCATCCCCAAGTCTCCATTTCAGGTGACGATGAGTGGACGCTTCGTCAGCAGCGGTTCTACCCATTTCAATTCATCGTCTGCTTGATCGTCCCATGGAAAGACTCCAGACGTATTTGGCCACAGCATTTGAACGGTTTCGAATTCATCGCCACCATAGAACCATATATCCCAGCCTAAGTACTCTCTGAATTGGGCCTTTGGAACCGATTCAAAATAGCAACGGAAACCTTCGAGAACATCCATCGAGCTGGTTTCGGCGTTGAATGACTTCCCCTCTGAGATCTCGCTGTTCAAAGAGTTGAGAACCGATTGGCAGAGGTCATTCTTTAATCCAAAAATCAAGATTTCGGGGTGACGATGTGTGTGCCACAGACCCACGGTATAGCTGAATCGTGGATTCTCGTCGTCAGGATCAAAGACGTGCATGATATGAACGCCGAATTCGCGAATGTCCAATATCGCTTTGCGCTCAAAGTCGTCGTCTCCGCGAACGAGGCTAACTCGATCCTCATGCTTCATGCTTCACGCTTCCACCAACAATGGTCGCCTTGATCTTGCCCAGCATCTTCGCTCCATCGAACGGCGAGTTCTTCGACTTCGAAAGCGCAGCGGCAGAGACAAACGGCCATTCCGCCGCAGGATCAAAGATCACCAGATCAGCCCACTTGCCCACTGCAAGCGATCCGGCTTCAGTCAGGCTCACGAGCTGCGCGGGTGCCGTCGACATCAGCGCCATCACGCGAGAAACGCTCATGCCATGCTCGCGATGCAGGATGCGCAGCGACAGCCCGAGCGAGGTTTCAATGCCCGTAATCCCGTTGGGCGCGCGCTCGAATTCGACTTCCTTCTCGTGGCGTGCGTGCGGGGCGTGGTCGGTGGCGATGCAGTCTACGGTACCGTCTAACAACGCTGCCAGAACGGCCTGACGGTCGGCTTCGGAGCGGAGCGGCGGATTCATCTTGCAGTTGGTGTCGAAGTCGCCGACGGCTTCGTCGGTCAGGGCGAAGTGGTGCGGCGCGGCCTCGCAGCTGACGTGCAGACCCTGCGCCTTAGCCTCCCGGATAGCCTGCAGCGCAAGCGCAGAAGACACGTGCTGAACGTGGAGATGCGGCCGGAGTTTTTCCTCGCGTTCGATCTCACGCAGCAGCGCGATGTCGCGGTTGACGATCCGGGCTTCGGCCTCGACCGGGTAGCCGCGCAACCCGAGCCGGAAGGCTACCGGGCCGGCGTTCATGATCGCGCCGTTCGACATCGTCGGGTCTTCGGCGTGTTGCGAGACCGGCAGCCCAAGCCGCGCGGCGGCGACCAGCGCGGCCCGCATTACGGCGTCGCGGAGAATCGGTTTGCCGTCGTCCGTAAATCCAACTGCCCCAGCTTTGGCTAGCGCTTCGAAGTCGCTGAGATGCTCGCCCATCGAGCCCAGAGTCGCGGTAGGCATTGCGAATAGCCGCGTCGAGGGGTGGCGCACCGCGTCCAGCATCCAGGCATGGGTGGCAACGGAATCGTTGACTGGAACGGTGTTCGGCATCGCCACAACGGTCGTAAAGCCACCAGCGACGGCGGCGCGAGTCCCGGTGGCGATGGTCTCTTTCCAAGTCTGGCCCGGCTCACGGAGGTGGACGTGAATATCAATCAGTCCGGGCGCGACGATGTGTCCGGTGGCGTCGATCGTCTCGGCAACCTCTACTGATGCAAAGGATCCCGGAGCATCAAAGGCCGCAATAAGGCCGTCGCGGACGAGAAGATCGCGCGGCGCGTCGAGGCCGTTGGCCGGGTCGATCAAGTGGCCGTTACGAATCAGGATGGTGCTCATGCGTTGACTCCCAAGGCGCGGACTATCAGCGCGGTTCTTATCGCAAGCCCGTTCGTGACCTGTAGCTCAATCGCGGACTGCGCGCAGTCGGCGACTTCGCCCTGAATCTCAAGCCCTCGGATCATCGGGCCAGGGTGCATCACCACGGCGGTCGGTGCGTGGGCGGCGAGACGCTCTTCCGTAAGCTGATAGTCGGCAATGTACTCGGCCTTGTCGATTGCCAGCCCAGCGAGCCGTTCCGTCTGAATGCGGAGCATCATCGCAACCTGCGAGCGCGACAGCGCAACGTCGAAGTCGCGGCTGATCTCCAGCCCTTCACCCAGCGAGATCGCTTCTTCCGGCAGCAGCTCGGGCGGGCCGCACAGAATGACCTTTGCGCCGAGGCGCGGGAGCAGCATCGCATTCGAACGCGCGACGCGGCTGTGGCGAATGTCTCCCGTAATGGTTACGGTAATACCACTTAGCGTCGCCGCATTAACCGGCTTTCCGCTAAGCCCGAGCCGATCCAGCATAGTACGCAAATCCAGCAATGCCTGCGACGGGTGCTGGTGCATGCCGTCACCGGCGTTCAGGACCGGCAAGCCGGTTGCGCGAGCGAGCACGAACGGCGCGCCGCCATTGTTGTGCCGCAGAATGATCGCTTCGGCTCCCAACGCACGCAGCGTCAGCCCGGTATCTTTCAGCGACTCGCCCTTTTCGATCGACGAAGATTTGTCCGAGACAAGCGTCGTGACGGCACCTAGGGACTTCGCGGCCAGCTCGAACGACGTCCGGGTGCGGGTGCTGGACTCGAAGAAGAGAAGCGCCACCCTGCGATTGGTCAGCAGTCGCGACTTCTCGGCGGACGGCAGGGATTCGAGCCGATCGGTGAGCGCGAGGATGCTCGCCACATCTTCAACCGACAGAGTCTGGACCGTGATGAGGGAGCCGGGATGGACAGGGTAGTTGCCGGGTGCGGACATGCTAGTCCGCCAGTTCGACCAGCAGAACCTGCTCGTCTTCGTCGATCTCGCGCAGTTTGACTTCGATAATCTCGCGAGAGGAAGTAGGAATCGAACGGCCCGTGTAGGTTGCCTGGATCGGCAGCTCACGGTGTCCGCGGTCGATCAGAACCAGCAGCTGGACACTCTTGGGGCGGCCGTGCGCGAACAGCGCGTCCAGCGCAGCGCGGATGGTGCGGCCCGTGTATAGGACATCGTCCATCAGCACAATATCGCGTCCGGTGACGTCGCAACCAATCTCGCCGGGAGTGACAGTCGGGCGAGGGCCAGAGGTGGAAAGGTCGTCGCGGTAGAAGCTGATATCCAGCACACCGGTCTGGACGGGGACGCGTTCGATCTTCTCAATCAGCCTGGCGAGACGCTGGGCCAGAGGCACGCCGCGACGCTTGATCCCGACGAGCGAGACGTTGGACGCGCCGTCATTCTTCTCTACGATCTCGTGGGCGAGACGGACGAGGGTGCGCTCAATCTCGGATGCCGACATAAGCCGGCCCTTCAGGCGGAGGTTCGGGGTCTTCTTCGGGGTTTCGTCGGGCATAGGATTCACGCTTTCGAGTGTGATGATACCAGTCTGTTCGTTGCGGATTTCGTGGTGTTAATCACCGCGCCGTTGGCCCAACCGCTGTGCCTGCGCGCCGCGCATCATGCCGGCGAAGGCTCCGCCACCGGCTGAGAGCAGCATGATGAAGAAGCTGGTCAATCCAAGGTAGAAGATCGCCATTCCGGCGCGCGCCTCCGGCGAACCGACAAAGGCGAGGATCTTTTGCTGAATGTCGGCCGGCTGGCCCTGCTCCTGCAAACTGGCGGCGGCGCGGGCGCGAACGACTTCGAAGGTCTGCGCGATCTCGGCGTCGAACCCAGCCAGATTATGCGTTCCGAAGCGCATCGCAACACCCATTCCAGCCAACACGACAGCCAGCGCGGCAATCAGCATGGCCCCGGTAGCAACCCCGATCCGAAGGCCGACACGGGCGTCCATCGCAGCCTGCGGTCGCGACCGCGCATACAGCACCAGGGCGATCACCGCCGACCCCATGATCCAAAGCGTGCTCAAAAATGAAACAGGCGAAAAGCTAAGCCCAAGAACGAGCAGCACAGCCGCAACCAGCGCGACAAACGAGCCAGCGCGGATCGCAGCGCGCCAATCCACCTGGCCAGCGCCAGACCCCGCAGGTCGCGGCGGAGGAACCGCCCCGGTCGTGCTGGTAGCCGGGAGCGGAGCCTCCACATACATGTGCTCGGGCAGCAGAATCTGCGGCGCGCCGCAGCGCGGACAGAAGAGATTTGCGGCATCGTCGTC
>JAYVZU010000142.1:0-6432 GCA_043783075.1 Rhodanobacteraceae bacterium | reverse complement strand
AGATGTGTTCCAGCACGCCGAGCTTCGAGACTTCCTTGGTCTTGAAGTTGTCCGGATCGTCCAGAACCTCGCCGTCACGATTCCCAAGAATGTTCGTCGAGTACCAACCCGCAACACCAAGCTGTCGAGCCTTGAAGCCCGGCGCAAGCACCGTCTTGATAAACGTCTGGCCGGTCTTGAAGTCCTTGCCGCAGATCGGCGCGTTCATCTTGCGCGACAACTCATTCAACGCCGGAATATCCACCGTCAGATTCGGCGCACCATTCGCAAACGGAATGCCTTCCTTCAGCGCGGCCCACGCGTACAACATCGACGGCGCAATATCCGGGTCGTCATCCACCAGTCCCTTCTCGAACGCCTCCAGCGTCTGGTGAACAGCCTTAGGCTGGTGATAAATCTCGGTCGATCCGCACCAAATCATCACCTGCCGGTCGGTCTTGGTCTTGAACTCCGCAATGTCATTGCGAATTTGGTTCGCAAGATCGCATTTGTTCTTGCCGATTTTCTTGTGCTTAGCCGTCAAGCGTTTCACGTACCGCTCTTCAAACGCCGCAGGCATCGGCTCGATCGATTCCAGAAACGGCCGCATGGATTCAAGCTGGTCGCGGTCGAGTACCGCAGCCGTCTTGGCTGCATCGTAAAGGTTGCCGCCAAAGATATCCCAGCCCGTGAAGACCAGGTCTTCAAGCGGCGCGATGTCGACGAAGTCCTTGATCAGCGGGCTGCGGTCGTCGGTGCGCTTGCCGAGCCGAATCGTGCCCATCTGGGTCATCGAGCCGATGGGCTGCGCGAACCCGCGGCGCACTGCCTCTACGCCGGCGATGAGCGTCGTTGCGACGGCGCCCATGCCGGGGACCATGACGCCAAGTTTACCTTTGTGGGGTGTGATGCTGCTGGCCGCGTCGTTCGCGGAACCGGATGTAGACATTCGAGGAGAAACCCTTCTATCAATCAATATTCCGGTGTAGGCGGATGCCTAAGTATGGCCCACCTGAAAGCAGGCGCGCAAACGCCAAAACCCGCGTTACCGCTGACTAAAACCGCGTTACCGCTGACTTGAAATACGCTCGATTCTGCAACCGTAACCAAGCATTTCGCAGGCGGAACTTCAGCGTAATCGAAGACGTAATTATTTCTAACGCGGGCAAGGATTGTCCGGGGACCGAGCGGTTTTCAGCTCAAGGTCCCGGGTATCTTTAGACAGACTCAGTGCGGATGCGGTTCTTCCAGTGCGAGCTGACAAAGTAGATGAAGGCCACAACGATCACGACCTCAACCGCCACATGGAAACGATCAAACAGCGACTTAAATCGCGGGTCTGTCCGGAACTTGTCGCCCAGCTTCATCCCGATATACGCCAGCGCGTAGCACCACGGGAACGATCCGATGAACGTGTAGATGTGGAACTTCACCTGGTTCATCTTGGCCACGCCAGCCGGAAACGCAATAAACGTCCGGATGATCGGCAGCATGCGCCCAATCAAAACCGCAATCGAGCCAAACTTGGTAAAGAAGTGGTCGACTCGGTCGAGATCATGGCGGCTAAGCAGCAAGTAGCTTCCGTACCGCTCGACCATCGGCCGACCGCCGCGCGCCCCCACCCAATACGCCGGGATCGACCCAATGTTCGACGCCAGAGACGCAATCGTCGCCAGCAGGATCAAATCCCATTGGCTGTGTGCCAGCACCGCCCCCGCAAACGGCATAATCACCTCGGACGGCAGCGGAATACACGCCGACTGGATCGCCATCAGCAGGGCCACACCGGCATAACCGGTGCTCGCAATGAAACCAATAAGTAGTGCGATGAGTTTTTCAGACATTCATTTTCAGTATACGGGGGCAGCCAGTTCCACCGGTTTGTTAGGATTGGGGTTGAGGAGAATTTTTGACGAATGGCTGACATCATCCACCCCAAAAACGAGATTCCAGAGCCCAAGGTAACTGAGAAGGCAATCCACGCGGTATCCGGCGACTGGAGCATCGCAAACCTCTCCGGACAGGAGCAAGCCGTTCCCGCCGCTGTTGCCGCAGCCGCTGCACCTCCGGCCACGCTGACCGAGCGCCCCGGCGAGGCAACAGCAGGCCGCCCCGTCAGCCCCTACGGCCAGCCTGCAGCCTCGCACACCCCAGGCGTACCCGCCAAGCGGCAGATCGTCTGCTTCTCGTTCTACAAGGTCATGCCAGAATGGCGTCGTCTGTCGCCCGCAACCAAAGCCGAGCATAAAGCCGAGTTCGCCGATGTTCTCGCACGCTGGAACAAGCCCGGCGAGTTCCTCTCGCTCACCTACTCCACCGTCGGCACACGCGGCGATGTAGACATGTGCGTCTGGTCGATCGGCTACGCGGTGGAAGAGCTGAACCGCATGCGGTCGGAGCTGATGCGCACCCCGCTCGGCGGCTACCTAACCTCGCCGCACAACTTCCTCGCCATGACCAAGCGGTCGCAGTACCAGATCGACCGCCCCGACGAGAGCGAAGGCGAAGGCCGCGGCGCCATCCGTCCCGGTGGCCAGAAGTACATCTTCATCTACCCGTTCTGGAAGACGCGTCCGTGGTACCTGCTCAGCGCAGGCGAACGCAAGCGTTTGATGGACGAGCACATCCGCATCGGCCTCATGTATCCGCGCGTCAAGCTCAACACCACCTACTCGTTCGGCATCGACGACCAGGAGTTTGTAGTCGCGTTCGAGACCAACTTCCCCGAGGACTTCCTCGACCTCGTCCAACAACTGCGCGAGACCGAGATCAGCCTCTACACACTCGCCGACACCCCAATCTTTAGCTGCGTCCGCCTGCAGCCGCTGGAGATGCTGGACCGGTTGGGGTAGCTCACGATGAAGGCGAAGGCGGCGACGGTGGTCTTTAAGACTGCGAAGAAAAAAGTAGTCAAGACCCCGAAGCCGCTGGCGCCGGAGCGCGTTGCTGCGATCCTCGACATACTCGTGAAGACTTATCCAGATGTCATCTGCGCCCTGAATCATCGCAACGCGTGGGAACTTACGATTGCCACAATCCTCTCGGCGCAGTGTACCGATGTGCGTGTGAATCTCGTGACGCCGGCGCTCTTCAAAACCTTTCCCAACCCCAAAGCGATGGCCTCTGCTTCCCTCCCCGAGCTGGAAGAGTTGGTACGCACGACGGGCTTCTTCCGCAATAAGGCGAAGTCGATCAAGGGCGCGTCGCAGGCTGTCGTGGAGCAGTTCGGCGGCAAAGTTCCGCAGACGATGGAAGAGATTTTGAAGCTGCCCGGCGTCGCTCGCAAGACCGGGAACGTAGTGCTGGGATCGTGGTACGGAATCGCAGTCGGCGTCGTCGTGGATACGCATGTCCTGCGCCTATCGAAGCGCCTTGAACTAACCAAACACGATAAGCCGGAGAAAGTCGAGCAGGACCTGATTAAGATCATCCCGCAGGACCATTGGATCCAGTTCTCACACGAACTAATCCACCATGGCCGACAGAGCTGCATCGCGCGGAATCCCAAGTGCGCACACTGCCCGCTGGAAGCGCTGTGCAACTCCGCCGACAAGACCTGGAACTCGCACTAGCATTCTTCCCAACTACTTGAATCTCAACCCACCACAGCCGTCATTCTGTCGGAGACAGAATCTCAGTAGTTGCAGTTACCAGCACGATCTCTTGTCGCCGCGCTCTCTTCCATGCAGCACCATCACCGCTAAAAGCCACTACGGAGATTCTGGCTCCGCCAGAATGACGACCAGGCGGATATCGTAGCGACGAGCGCCGGAATCGTAGCGTCAGCGGCTTCGATTGTAGGTTCGATGCCAAGTTCTCGCATAGCCTTCGACGTGATTGGTCCAATCGAAGCCAGCACTACCCCAGCCGGAATCTTGAGCGAAGCAGCCTCCAGCAACGCCAACAGATTTTGAGCGGTCGACCCACTTGTGAAGGTGATAGCGTCAGGCGGATTGGTCGCGAAAAGAGTCCGGAGCTGCTCGACCGAATCCGTCGGGATGATGTTGCAATAGGCTTCTGCGATGGTGAGGTTGGCGCCTGCGGCAGATAGCGTGTCGGGCAGAATGTCGCGCGCCGCCGCAGCTCTCACGAGCAACATACTGGAGTTCGCAGCGAACGGCTTCAGAGCATCGGCTAGGGACTCCGCGACGGCCTGCGTTGGAACCAGATCAACTGACATTCCAACATCAACAACAGCCTTCGCGGTGGCGGAGCCTATTGCAGCGATACGCTTGGCTTGGGGGTCGAGCCTTAGCAGGCGGGCACGGTCGACGAACGACTGCACCGCGTTGGCGCTGGTGAAGATGAGCCAGTCGAAGCTGCGGATGGAGGCCAGCGCAGCGTCCATTGCGCAGTAAGAACTTGGTGGAGCAATCTCAATCGTCGGGATGAGGATTGGCGTCGCGCCTAACGCTTCGAGTTGTGTCGCCAACGCTGAAGCCTGCCCCTTGGCTCGGGTGATCAAGATTCGGCGGTTGGCGAGGGGAAGCATCTAGGACATCTTAGCCGAGCTGACCAAGGCGAGGCCCTGAGCTACCGAAGTGAACTCGTCGCCAGTCACGACACGGCCCGGGAACCGCTGCTCAAAGATGGCACGGACAGCAGGCACAAAGCTGGTGCCTCCGGTCAGGAAGACCCGCGTGATGCCCGACGCAGTCAACGACGTGGCGGTCAGCAGCGAGTCCACGGCAGTCTCGATCTGAATTAGTTCGGGGGCGATCCACTGCTCAAACTCGGCACGAGTGACGGAGGTGCGTAGCTCGACCGACCCAGCGTCCGGCCCGGCGAAAGTAAAGGCAGCGGACTCGTGCTGCGATAGCGCTGTCTTGGTGCGCTGCACGGCCTGGTGGAGCTGGTAGCCGAGGTCTTCATCGACAATCGCCAGCAGAGAGTCGATCTTCTCCGGCTCCAGTGCGCGTTTACGACAGGTCGTTAGCAGGTCCAGGACGCTCCGGGTGCGGAGGAACGACAGGTAGTGCCAGCGCTCAAGATTCGCGTAAATCCACGCGGGAATTGCGGGAATTCCCTTCCCGCCACGGGCTAGCGACTCCGACCCGAGCGCCGGCGACACCAGCTTGCGGACGATCTTTGCGTCGAAGGCGTCGCCAGCAAATGGCAGCCCTGAAGTCCCCAGCACCTTGCGCTCGCCGTTGCGGCCTAGTTCGAGGATGGAGAAGTCGCTGGTACCGCCGCCGAAGTCGCCGATGAGGATTGTCTCGCTGACAGGCTGCTGCTCGCGGGCCTGGAAGCTGAAGGCCGCACCAACCGGCTCAAACTCAAAGTCAACCGATTCAAAGCCGGACCGCAGGAACGCCGCACGAAGCCGTTCTACCGCAAAATCGTCATCCGCCACGGTCTCCGCGCCGACAAACCGCACTGGACGGCCTATGGTCGCGTGGCGGACTGGGAAGCCGAACTGCTCTTCCGCTCGCAACCGCAGGTCAGACAAGATGCGGGAGATGAGCTCTTCAAGCAGGTAGTGGCGACCAAAGACCTCGGTTCCTGTGAGCGTTCTGGACGACAGATACGACTTAAGCGACTGGATCAGGCGGCCTGGGCGATCACCGTCGCGGTGGGCTGTGAGGTAGCGGTCGATGGCCGTCGCGCCGGAGCTGGAGCGCATACCTTGCTTCGCCTTTTCAAGGTAGAGAATCGAGCGCGAGCTGAGGCGATCGTCAACAAAACGCAGCATTTGCACGCCGCTCGGCGTGGCGAGAGCGATGGAGCTGTTCGTCGTTCCAAAGTCGATTCCGAGGGATGGGCCTGTTGAAGACATGAACGGCTATTATGGCGCATACGGAGGTTTTTCCCTGTGAGTATTGAGTCAGACTTGAAGGCTATTGCGTTTCAGGAGCAGCAGTTGCAGTTTGGTGGGTTTGGACCAGATGTGGCTTGGGAGGTTGGGAGTCGGTTGCGGGAGGATGCGGTGGCGCGTGGGGCGGCGATGACGTTTGAGATCCAGATTGCTGGGCGGACGCTTTTTTATGCGACGACGGAGGGTGCACCGACGGGGCAGGCGGACTGGATTCGGCGTAAGCGCAATGTTGTCATGCGTTTTTGTAAGAGTTCTTATGCAGTGGGTTTACAGTTGGAACTCGAAAATAAGACGATTGAGCAGCGACATGGGCTGACTTTGACCGATTATGCGATGCATGGCGGGGGATTTCCCATCACTTTGCGGGGGACTGGGGTGGTTGGGAGCGTGATTTCGAGCGGGTTGCACCAGCGCGTGGACCATGGGATGGTGGTCCAAGCGCTGGCTGGAGTGCTGGGCATCGACGTTGAAAAACTGCCAGATTAGGCATTTTGGGGCATGTGTATATACAGAAGTGTATATACACATGCTTTTCAGGATTTAAGCAGGTCGAGAGCGCCGAGGCGGATCATACCTTCGGCGGTTCGCTGGCCTAGTTCGTGGGCTGTTTCGTGGGGCTTGGAGTCGACGGCCAGTTG
>JAYVZU010000141.1:0-6434 GCA_043783075.1 Rhodanobacteraceae bacterium | reverse complement strand
CCGGTGAATCCGCCCGACGGAGTTTCGGTGATGAGGTAGGCGGGGAAGTCTCCCTGGCCGATCGTCTTGGTTGTAAGGTTCGAGGACAGGCTGAAGTCGCCCACCACCGTCATGTTAAACGTGGCCGTAACCGCCTGAGCCTGACTCATCGTGACAGAGCAACTGCCAGTACCGGTACAAGCCCCGCTCCAACCCGCAAATGTCGCACCCGTCCCCGCCGTCGCGGTCAACGTCACCACAGTTGCGCTGTTGTAATTTGCAGAGCACGTCGAAGGACAGCTAATCCCCGTCGGTGAGCTGCTGACCGTGCCAGTTCCCGTTCCAGCCTCCGTCACCGTCAGTGCAAACTGGCTCACGGTGCCAACGTTCAAACTGATTGAAGTCTTGGCGGTATTGCCACTGGTATCGGTAGCGATTGCGGTCAGGACTCGTGGACTCAAACTTCCGGAAATTGTGCTGAACGTTGCCGCATAGAGATTGCCGCCAGCAGGCTGAGCGGTTACGATCTCCGTCGGCCCCACAGTTGCATCGCCATTCGCATCGAATGTTGCTCTGACCTTGGCGATGGCCTTGTTATCGGTGGCCTGGATGGTCACCGTCAACGGGCCACTCGTACTGACCTGTGAATTTGCGGCAGGCGAAGTGATTGCCACAACTGGCTTGACGACATCATACGGTCCGTTCTGGTTGATGTAGTCCTGGACGTTTTGTTCGGGGGTCTGCTGAGCTTGTTCGTTAAGCGCACCGTAACCCTGGCCGAGGCTGTTGCCTACATGCAGGAGCACCTGGGCGAATTGATGGTTGAAATTTGAGAAATTGTCGAAGACGAGGTCGCCGGCACCTGAATACGCTTGTACCAGGCTCGGGGGAGTGCACGCGAGCTGGTAGGTATAGCTCATCAAACTATTGAAGTTTGCGTTGTAGGCATTCTGATCGACTCCGCCGTGAGCGAACCCGAGGGTGTGACCCATCTCATGAGCGAGGGTTCGCCACTGCACACACTCGTTTGCCAAATTCCCGTCCGGGTTGACGGGCTGGTCGCCCAACGCCAGCATAAAGTCGTTGCCGGGCAGGCTGTTATTGTCCGGATCGGGATAGAAGAAGACTTCTGAGTTTCCGGTTGAACCGGAGAGATACGCAAATGTGCTTGCAGCGGTGGGAATGGTGGCGAAGTTGTTGACGATTATCTGGTTGCCGTTGAAGCCAAGGATTTGAAGTGTCTGTCCCGCTCCGGGGCCGGAGGTGATTTTGATGAAGTTGCCGGACCTTACTCCTCCCGCAGGATAAGGATCGCCAATAACAATGAAATTGACGCCTGCGCTGCTTATTGGGTGATTGGCGGGTGGGGAATCGATGAACTCAAAGTGGCTGGCGAGAACGGCGTATTTGAAAACTAGTTCGCGCGCATCCTTGTCCCGTGATCCGAAGAAGGCGTCCTTCACGTCCTGGAATGGGCGTGTGTTGACGCCGGGAAGAGTGATGGAGCCCGGAACGCCAAAGTACAACACTTCGACCAAGGCGGAGTTGTTGTTAGGCATGCCGATCTGCTTCCCGCCATCGAGCGGGCCGGCTCCCATGCCGTAGGAGAAGGGACCCTGGTAGATATCGGCGCCGGCCCCTCCGTCGATGTGCATTGTGACGCCGGCAGGAATGACCGCTGGGGCCGCGCCATCTCGGCGGACTCCGTACATGTTGCCGATAAGCGGGGAAGCAGTGGCGAGCATATGGGGAAGGTCGCCTGCGCCTCCGCCGACGGCGGTGACGACACCGGGCGCGGGACTGAAGGTGTATCCGGGCTGGTCGCTGAGCCAATCCATCTGCAGGAAGAGATCTCGCTGGCCTACAAAGGCTCCCATCGCCGCCAGATTGATGTCGGCGACCCCATCCTGATCCATGTCGATACCATTGGTCTTCCAATGATCCAGCAGGCCATCCTGGCTAGAGTCCAGATGATTTGCCCGAAAGACTGTCTGAGCGCTTCCATTCACGGTCGCCTGAAACGCAATCCGATGGTCCCCGCGCCGCATCGTGCGCACAACGCCAAATTCATCCTCAGCAGCATTCGCAATCTGCATGTTTACCGACAGAGCAGAGATCGTGTTGCCCCCGCCCAACTGGTCTCCCACCTGGACCACCGGTATCGCGGTGAATGGGTGAAATACAAGTCCCTGGGGCGCGACAAGCTGATTCTTCACATCCACCCGGATGGTCCAGAGTCCTGTACCAGCAGAAAAAAGTAGTGGAGCGTTCTTGGTCACCGGATTCGTTCGGCCTGCATGACTTGGTGTGCCCATGAACGAGATAACAAAGGTGTCGTCTGCGATCCCGGCAGCCCCAAAATTTACATTGGTGACCGCTATGCGGCTATTCGTTGGGTAAGAGGAGAAGTTGATGGCACTGTTATTGTCGTCATAACCCAGCTCCGCGGCATTCTTGCAGGTCTCGCCGGCGTCGCAGATTCCGTCATTGTTTCCGCCGGAACCTATCACTTCAACCATCAGCCCCGTCACACGGATCACCTGCCACACACTGCCAGTGTTGACCGAAGCAAAGATGCCCGCACCTGGCGTCAGTCCAAGGTGTGTCCCGCCAGCGGCGGTCAGCGTCCCCTCGAACACGACGACGTTGCCGTCATCCGAAATCCCGGGAGCAGTATCTAAATACGAAAAGTCGGTCCCGGTAGCGATGGAAACCTGCGATCCAAACCCGTTCCGAAAAAGAGTGATTTGATTCAGCCCTGTGGAGCGATTCGTCGAGGTAACAACCATGTCTCCGGCGGTGTCGATCGCCGGTTGCGGGGCGGAAGCATTGATGGCAAAGGTACTGAGCGCACCATTCGAGACTTCCCCAAGATCATGTATTGTTCCGTTGATTGCACCAAAGACCCCGTCACCCCTCGCGTTCAGGCTCGGTGCACCATTCAGCGCCGTCCAGGCCTGCCCGGTCCCCGAGCGCGCCAGGTAAACAAAACTATCGGTCAGGTTCGCGTTCCATAAACGAATATTTTGCGAAACGCCTTGAATATAGTCCTTCGCGATCACCTGATTGTTCGTATTGATCTGCAACTGTGGGTCGAAAAAGTTTCGCCCCAGGTTCGCCTGGCCGGGATTGATGTTCCGCGGCGGAATGAGATGCCCATCAGAGACCCAGATCGTCTGCCCGGCAGCTGTCGTGCCCGTAAAGGCAACCAGGCCGTTATCGTTGATCGAGGGCGGCCCCACCGCGGTAAACGTACCACCCTGGGTGCTCGCCACAGTGTAGTACTCGTAAAATTTTCCCGGAATGGGAGAGTTTTGCGCGCTGACCATCGAAACAGCGGCGAGTAAAAACAACGACGCCTGGAAGAAGGCACGCAACATATAGGAGACCTCAAAAATGCGATTGTCTGATGAACCTAAACCAATTCCAGGGCTGGCCCGGCGCAATGAATCTGATCTAGCTTCCTGCGCTCTGCGTCAAACACTACAATCTCACTCTTGGGATAGGCAAGAGGAATCGGTCATGCCTAGACACCAAAATGGGGAAACTCTGGTAACCTAGCCGGATGAATCGCATCTCCAACCTACAAATCTAGTTGCAGCTTCCGCTCGGACTCGTCTCCAAACATCATGACAGCTTCTGCTGCCCCCGATTCCACCGCAAAATTCCGCCGGAATCGAAGTCTTGGAAATGATTGGAGCACCGAATGGGATTTGAACCCATGAATACTGGTTTTGCAGTTCGGATTTCCTGTTTATTATCAATTACTTAGATTGGTTGTGACGCATTCTAACGTACTGAAAATGACCGTATGGAATTCTCTCAATGGTGTGGAAATGGTGTTAATTGCTGAGCAAGAGGTTGGCACTGATGTGCCACATCGACGGCAGCAATTCTGAGCTGCAGACACTTGCAGAACAAACTGCCCGTAGGATTTGTCGCCAATCGAAGCTGGAGTTACCTCGCAATTGACCCTGCGCGGTTCACAAAGGGGGATTTTGACTTTTGTGGCTCGGCTCTGGTTGAATATGGGATCAATGATGTACCTCGACAGCAGCCCCCGAGCGGACAACGAACCGCAGATGGCTGAGCGGCGTTACGGATGCAGGGTACATTCCCGGAGCAACCGCCCGCAGCTCGTCGATGGCACTGCCAATCTACAGATCTTCGAGCCGGTACTTGAGCGGCCCAGTCTCGCGGGGTACATTAGGGGGGCTCATCCACCAGCCCATGTTGGAGTTGTAGTACCTAGCGGCAAAATAGTCGTTGCCCGTTTCGTTGTCTCGTTCTTTGCCGGTGAAGTGGTGTTCGGTGGGATCGGTGCAGTTCCCGTTGGCCGTGAGCCCGCCACCAAACGGCATACTGAGGTAAGTGGATACGCAGCCGTTCGCACTGACCTCGGCCCGCTTGGTGCCGAGCCAGTCGTTGAGCGCAAAGTCCGTGCTGGTGGCGACGAAACTGCCGGGGAGTTTACTGCCCGGCGAGTTGCCGGTCTGGCTATACATGGCAAGCAATCCGCCAGCGGCAAAAACGTTGTGTGCGCCCAGGCGCTGACTTCGCTATTGACCGTGAACTCGGTAATCTGCTCGCCGCTGAGCCCCAGAACGTAGCTGTCGGTTAGGGTGTAACCGTATGCCAGGTTGCAGCTGGACTGATTCAGGTTCGCCTTCGCAACGCGAATGCTAGCGGCGTCTTAGTTGAGTCTAGTGGTTTTTGGGGAATGCCCAAGAACGTCCCGATCCTTGCCTGCCAAGCACCCAACATCATTCGTTCGAGTCCCGTGTTACTCCGGAGTTGTCATTGTTCTCAAATGACCGCTGTTATGAATCTTCCCACGCCTCCCAATCCGAATTTGATTCTCGCCGTATTCCTTCGCCAATATCAAGCGTGGTTATCCGCGATAGAGATCCGTCAGCTCCAATAAGAGTTCCTATCGGAACCACTCGTGCATCATCTTCGGTGTCAGGCGGAGGTCCTGCAAAGGCTTCCCACTGATCTAACTCCCAACGCGTAACTTCGGTGACGCGGCCACCCTTTAATGCCGCTATATTTGTAACGACGACCGATCTGCTAGACACAGGAAGAGTCCACGGTTCGTATAGCCATGCCCATGCGGGCTCTGATACCGCGCTCCACGGTTGCCTCATATCTGGGACGTCAATCGTCCAATGCTCTTGATCTGGAACAATCTGAAGTGCTTCTAACTCTTTGGTTCCAAAGTAATCGAACGCGCCAAGCATCATCTTTTCGGCCCATGTTGGATGAACTGCGCGAAGCGTAAATGTCCCATTCGTGCCCGAGGTGAATTTACTCGAGTACGGAAGGCCGCCCCTCAGCTGCGAGACGATATCATTTAAAATAGTGGTCGCGTCGTCCTTAAGGTAAATGAGCGCTCCGGCGAGAACCAATTCCGCGCTCGGCGAATCATGAAGGCCGGTCGTATATGCAAATCTAGGGTTAGGCCCGCTCGCCACGATGTAAATATGGTGGCCAAACCGCGCAATATTTGACGCAATCAACTGGATTGCCTCTTCTCGCCTTTCAGCATCGCCCATTGGTATCTTCACGGCTTATGGATCTCCTTGTGGCACGCATCGCAAAGCGCAGAACCTTTGTCAGTTTCGGTTGCACCACCATCAGAATGGCGCGTGTTGTGATGGCCGTCAACTTCGTCTAGCGTCTTTGGTTGTTGGCAACCGATGCAATTCCCATTTTGCTTGTCTAGCATTTGCTGAGATTGCTTTCTCGTGAAGTACCGTTTCTTATCGCGCTGGTCTTTAGGAACCTTGCCCGGACCTCTGGGAGTCTTGGGCGAGGCAGTTGAGGCACTTAATGGTTTGTCAGGTTTTGCGCCGTTCGAACTGGGCGGCGACCCACTGGGGGCCGAGTTGTTCGACTTCATGAAAATCGAACTGCCATCCGGGTTCTGGAATTCCCCGTGATAATACGAGGGATGGGCATTTCCTCCCCCGTTCATGACTGCAAACACAGAAAGTGCCAAACCAAGACCAACCGCAGTCCCAAATCCCGGCTCTACTGCCGTTCCAACAACTGCACCTTCTTCTAGGAGGGCGGCTAGCGTTCCTCCCCCAGGCAAGGCCAGGTTCCACGGTAGATGCCCGTCAGGGTCGAAACGAGAGAGAGGATTGTTGCTAACATACCCATACAAATTCAAGGTCTGCGGATCATCCAGCTTCGCGTACGGAATTGGCTCTTCCTTCACGCTCCAATCGGGGCTCATCCACCGGCCCATGTTGGAATTGTAGTACCGGGCGGCGAAGTAGTCGTTGCCGGTTTCGTTGTCTCTTTCCTTGCCGGTGAAGTGGTGTTCGGTGGGGTCGGTGCAGTTTCCGTTCGAGGTGAGTCCGCCACCGAAGGGCAGGCTGGTGTAGGTGGAGACGCAACCGTTGGCCCCGACCTCAGCCCGCTTGGTGCCGAGCCAGTCGTTGAGCGCG
>JAYVZU010000140.1:0-2139 GCA_043783075.1 Rhodanobacteraceae bacterium | reverse complement strand
CCCGACCTTGAATCAGGCCGGGGTTTCTTGGTACCAACAAACTAAAACCTATACATGGCGGTGCATCTTCCAGCCGAGGTACTTGCTGGCCGCTTCCTGGATGGGCGCAGCTACCGATGCGAAGTTGGCGGCGACGTGGTGCTCGAAGCCGTTTTCGCAAATGTAGCGCAGTAGACCCTGCATGTTGGGGATTTCGACGACACCAGCGCCGCCGAAGGTGTTGAGCGGATCGTTGGTGAAGGCACCCTCGCCGACGTAACCGGTGATCTGGCCGCCGAAGTCATCGGAGGAAAAGCGGGCGTAAGTCATGGCGCCGGCTTTTACCGTCCCGTCTAGAGTTCCGTGGGTGTTTTCCTTGCCAACCGTGCCGGCGATGATGAGCTGATAATCCATCTTTACGCCCGGATTGAAGAAGTGCTTCGGCAGGTTGGAGCAATGGAAGCAGACTGCCTTGTCCGGGTTGTCGCCGTAGTTGTTGTTCCAGTCGAGCAGGGCGCTGGGGGTTTCGCTGGCGAGCGTTAACGCATACATGGAGACGGTGCCGAAGACGTCGACTTCGCAGGCCGAGGGGATGAGGTTTTCACTCATCATCGACATGACGGTGCACGGGACGATGCCGAGGAATTCTTCGATCGACGTCCAACATTGGACGGCGGAGACAGTCAGTTCGCTCTGTTTCATCCAGTGATCAATGACCGCGCCAAGCTTCGCCATCTTAAGCAGGGCAGCTTCGGGCGTCTCGCCGACTGGAATGTACTTGCGGATGGCGGCGAGTTTTTCCTGCGCCGCGTCATCCGAATCCTTCATGCGCGTAATGCGGCCCATCACTTCGGAGAGATCGAGCGTCTCGACGGTGATGCCGGACTTCTCGAGCAGCTTCTCGGAGTAGCGGACGGTATTGAACGCCGTGGGGCGGGCGCCGATTGCGCCGATGCGGAGGTTCTTGAAACCCTTGACGACGCGACAGGTAGCGGAGAAAGCTGCGAGATCCTTCTTGAACTCGTCAGAGTCCGGGGCCTCGGTGTGAAGCGTGGTGAGGGTATAAGGGATGCCGTACTGCTTGAGGTTGTTGCAAATGGACATCTTGCCGCAGAAGGAGTCGCGGCGGAACGCAATCGACATCTTGCTGGTCGAATCGGGCGTCGCCTGAATCAGAACCGGGACTTTGAGATTCGAGAGCCGTAGGGCGTCAGCCAAGCCGCGTTCTTCGCCGAAGTTCGGCAGGGTGATGATGATGCCGTCGATCTCGTCGGCGTGTTTCTTGAAGAGGGCAGCACACTTTTTTGCGTCGTCATAGCTCTCGACTGCGCCGTGCGCGGTCTCTTCTGGCGTCAGTACGATGGGCTTGATTCCGGCCGCTTCCAGTGCGGCGATCATCTCTAAACGGCCACTTGTTGCGAGGTGCGACGGAAAAAATCCACGGTTGCCAACGATTACACCCAACGTCATTTGCTTCGCCATCTTGTCTCCCTTGAAATGCGGTTGAACCATTATTCCACGCCCAAAAATAAACGGGGTGTGGCAACGATTACCGCCCATAAGGAATCTATCAGACAAGGGCTGTGGCGATGGTCCAAACGGGAGATTAAATGAGCTTGAATCGATTTAGCAGAGGTATGTTTACGTTCGCCCTGATGGCGGGCTCCGCGCTGATGTTACCTGCACAGACCGCGAAACAGGACATGAAGAACGCGGGCCACGAGACCAAGGAAGCTGCAGTCGACACCGGACACGCAACGAAGAAGGTCGCCAAGAAGGGTGCCCACAAGACGAAGGTTGCGGCCAGGAAGACAAAGAATGCGACGGAAAACCTTGGGGATCGAATCGCCGATAAGCCAGAGACCCACCCGAAATAGTTTTGACACTACATCGAACTAGGGCTGCTGGAGTCGAGGGCTTGGCCAGACGACTCCGGTGGCCAGCATGACCAGTGAGACCCAGTACAGGTCTGCCCCGAGCAGGTGGACGATCTGCATCCAAGTGGGGGCGAGCAGGATTACGTCGGCGATCCCAAGGAAAAATTGGACAGCTAGCAGCGCAATAACCCAATTGGCTAGTTTGCCCAGTTTCTGTCTCCGTGCCTGCACGATGAGCCATGCCACACAAGCGGCCGCAAGGACCGCGCTGACGGGGTGGATA
>JAYVZU010000139.1:0-2139 GCA_043783075.1 Rhodanobacteraceae bacterium | reverse complement strand
CCTGGAGGGATTCAGCCTAAAAGTGGGCGGGGTTCGGGGCAGAGCCCCGAGATGCTCGCTGCGCCGATACAGCTTGAGGATGGCAATATCGCCAAACTCACCGAGTTCTTTTTGCTTTTGGATTCGTGGGACCGGAGGGAGTCGAGTTGCAGGCTGTGTCTAATAGCCTGCAACTCTAGTATGGGGTACTTTAGGCCGGGTCCGGCGTGATCGATAAACTCGATCTTCGGGTGCCGCGTTTGACTCCCTTTACGCCGTCCTTTGCTCGCCTCTATCCGGAGTTGCAGGCCATGGAGAATGGTCCGTTCCACTCCTCCAAGCTCTATGAGTACGTCGGCGACTTGCGAGAGTACGGGCATCAAATCCGGCTGGGCTTATATTGCCAGATGGACAAGGTCGGTAATCACAAGCTCGAATTGATCGATGTAGGCAAGATGAGCCGCTCCGATATCCTGCGCGAGATTACATCGATCTTCGATATCGATGCCGAGGGTCTTGCTATCATGCGGGTCGACTTTGCCATAGACATTCCTGACTATCCGCTGCAATGGTTCCGTGAGACGGTGCGGGTGGAGAACAAACGATTCCGTGCGGCTGTGACCGGGGAACGGTTCTACAGTGAGATGGGAAACGGGGAGATTCAAACGCTGTACTTTGGCAAGCGTCCGAACCTGATACGCGTTTACGACAAGCAAGCTGAGAATCGAAAGCAGTATCGGGACTTGAAACGTTCGATGGAACGCTCGGGAGCCGATACCAGCATTATGCCCACGTTCGAATCGGTCTTCGGGATATCGCATGATGCGGTTCTGACTCGCGTCGAACGTCAGATCGGTGGACGCATTCCGGCGGAAATCGCAACACTGGGCCAGGTGATCGATCCGGCGAGCGAATACCGACCGTTTACGAAGCTTAAGATTCTGGACCATGCAGCCATGCCGGAACAAGATTCGAGCTTGCCGTTTGAGACACGGTGTACAGGGGAGTTTCTTCGCCAGATGGCCATAAGCGACGGAATGCAGGGGGTGAATGCATACATTGCAAAGCATTCGAACGGAAATGCGGCGTGGGCTCGCAGGAAGTACGAGCGGTTTCTCCCGTCCGCATCGTCGCCCCTCAGCTTGACGCAGGCAGCCCTTCAGTCACGCTTTGCGGCTTCAATGGACCGCCAACTGCGTCCACAGGCAGAGAGCTTGGTATCATCACAGTCCTATCCGGAGGCACCATGAAGCAAGCCGTGATCTACACCCGCGTATCGAGCCGTGAGCAGCAGCAGGAAGGGTTTTCGCTTGGCGCTCAGACGAAGTTGCTACGCCAGTATGCCGACCGGAATGGTCTCCAGATCGTCCAGGCATTTGAGGACGTAGAGACAGCCAAGGCATCGGGACGGGTCCATTTTTCCAACATGCTGACGTGGTTCAAACGGAACCGGTCGTGCCGAGTGTTGCTAGTTGAAAAGACGGACCGGCTGTATCGCAACTTTCCCGATGCGGTGAAACTGCAAGAACTTTTGATCGAAACTCACCTTGTCAAAGAGAACCAGATCATCTCAGAAGATTCGAAGTCGCAAGCGAAACTGATGCACGATATCCATCTGGTTATGGCGAAGAATTATTCGGAAAATCTTCGTGAAGAAGTGAAGAAAGGAATGCGCGAAAAGGCATCGCAGGGTATCTTCCCCGGTCACGCTCCGTTCGGATACCGGAACAACAAAGCGGAACGAACGATTGAGGTCGATCCGGATGATTCACCGGTTGTTATGCGGTTATTCGAGCTATACGTAACGGGTACGTATACGTTGACGACGCTTGCGAAAAAGATACGTATCGAAACCGGTAAAACAATCAGTCGTGCGAACGTGCATCGCATCCTCAAGAACCGGTTTTACGTAGGCGAATTCGAATGGTCTGGACAGCGTTATCCGGGTACGCATCCGGTTTACGTATCGCTTGCCATGTTCACGGAAGCGCAAAACGTATTGACCGGTCACAACCGTCCGAAGTATTCCAAACGGGACATTGCCTTTCGCGGTCTGATGAATTGCGCCTACGACGGATGCCAGCTAACCGGTGACGTCCAGAAAGAGAAATACGTTTATTACCGGTGCACGGGACACAGGGGCAAATGCGCTCTTCCGCG
>JAYVZU010000138.1:0-19473 GCA_043783075.1 Rhodanobacteraceae bacterium | reverse complement strand
CCGGCTGGGTATTGGGCGGGGAGATCGCCCGCGTGCTTGACCGCGGATACCAGAAGTTCCTCAAGACGGCCAAGCTGGAGATTCCGGCGACCGCGGATCACCTGCGCGCCATCCACCAGTTCGCCCGCGAACTAGACGCCGCGACGGGCGAAGCTGAGCTCTACAACGAAGCTCTCGGTACGACAAGCGACGTCTACCTGTACGACCGCGTAGCCGGCCGCGCAGATGCTAGTCACTAAAGGATGGGGGGGCGCCGCTCCTTACTCGAAGCGCAGACCAACCGTCCCGACGGTCGAGAAGTGAACATCCACGGTCGAACCAGCGAGGGCAGTCGTGCAGCCGGTCCAGCTTCCGGTCGTAATCCACTGTCCTGCAGTCAGGCCGCCAGTACGGGCTGAGCCCTCATTCGCCAGCCAGGGAAGCAGCCGCAGCAGGTTTACGGAAGTGTTCGATCCCGTAGCTTCCACACGCACCACGCCGTCGACCGCAAGGGTGACGTGCTCCTTGCTGAAGTCCACCGACTTCCAATCGGCATAGGCCGGGCCGAAGACGAGGCCGCCATGCATCTGCAGGTCGGAATCCTTGGACACGCGGACCGTTGGATCGACCGGGTTCACCAGGCCGGATTCGAGCACCTCGATTACCGGATGGCAGCTTGCGACTGCGGCATAGACCTCGTCGTCGGTATAGCGAGAGCTGTGCGCGGGCAGGTCTGCACCAAGCAGAAAAGCGATCTCCGCTTCGAGTCCGCGGAAGCGATGGCTGCTGCGCGCGAAGCTGCTTCCGTTCGGCCCAATCCAGATGCGCGGCATGGGAGCCGCAGCGGGCGTTGCTTCGAGCGAGCCAGCCCCGACCTTCCATCCCCCGACCGCACCAAACGCTTCTGCTACGAGGTCCTGCACGTAGTCGACTTCCTCAGTCGAGGTGGGCCGAAGTACTTCGGGAAGATCGGCGAACGGCTTGACGGTGCGGCGTGCGTTCACCAAGAGGTTGGCGGCTTTCATTAACTGCGATTCGCGGGTTCCGGTCATGCCGTCCATATTAGCCCAGCCAACTAGCGTCCCGGATTCTTGGCGTAACTCAGCAGATTCGCAAACAGCCGATACGCCCCGGGAACGCCCTCCGGCAACTGCCGATACAGCGCCAGCCCGCAGTAGATGTACGCGCCTTTGCCGACCGCCGCGACGATCAACCCGCCCTTCTGCGGCTCCTGCCCGGCGTCATGGGTTTCGAGCAGAGCCGTGTACTCCTTCGACCAGGTTCCGGCGAAGGCATGACCGCGTTCGGAGACCCAATCGTTGAAGTCGGCGGCGGTGATCTTGTTGGGCCAGGAGAGCAACGGCGCGGCTGGCATCAAGACCTCGACCGGCTGCGCTTCCTCGACCACGTCATGCGCGTGGTCGCCGGAGCTTAGCGGAGTCGTAATCGGAAACGGAGCTTCCGCCTCGCCGTACTTGCCATTGTTGTACTGGACGACCACTACTCCACCGTTGGTCGCGTAGTCGAGCAGTGGTTTGGAACCGGCACCCGCAAGCTGTGGATGGGCAGAATAGGCTCGAACGCCGAGAATTACTTCGTCATATTGGGCAAGATTTGCCGCCGTCAGGTCGGCAATCTTCAGGATCGTGGGAGTGACGCCGAGGTTCGGCAGCAGGTCGGGCACGGAGTCGCCAGTACCGGGTAGGTATGCGATCTTGATTCCGGCGGCCGTGGTCAGATCGACCGAGGCTGCCCGGTATGTCGCAGGGCTGTAAAGATTGGTGATGGTAAGGCCAGGGTAGCCGACCGCGCGGTAGGATTCCGCGAACGAATGTGTCCCGGTTTCTCCAGCGGCGGACACGTTGTAACGGGCGTTTCGCTCCAGGTGGGCCGGGACGATATTGAACGAAACCGTGCTGCTCTGGCCTGCGCGGTCCAGGGCTGGTGCAGACTTTGCGGGGTCTGATTTCCAGCCAGCGGGAAGCGCTAGTTTCAGGTTGGCGGTAGTCGCCGCAAGCTCACTGCGGGTGGAGACATTGAGTTTGAATGACCCAGAATTGAGTGCAATAATCCCAGCGGTCGGTGCCACCGACACAGACAACGCTGGAACCACCACCGCAGCTTGTGGAACCGATGCGTCCGAGCTGATGCGGACATTCGATGGAATATCAAGCGTGAGGCCGCTCTCGGTGCGGACGCGAATCTCGGCGACCAGAGGTGCGGGCGCGGCTGGAGCATTGCGAAGAGCCGCAACGTCAACCGCGTAGAACGCCTGATCGATGTTGGGATGGGAAAACGCGGGACGCGTGATCGGCGTGTCTGCCGCGAGGCGATCCTCAAAAGTGAGAGTCAGCGGAGTATTGGCCGAAAGCAGCGTCGGCGTCGCAACGGGCTGCGCTGGAATCACTGCGGAGTGTTCGCGGCCAGCAACTCGCAGCGTGGCGGATAAAACCTCCAGTGGCTTTACGGACGCAGTAGTGAGTGAAGCGCGAACGGTGATCGCACGACCCGGCACCAGATTCTGCGGCAACGTCGCCGGGACGACCGGGTCCACCGTGATTCCGAGCGCGAAGATGAGCGCGCTGTTCAGCTGCGCGTGCTTAATGCGGAGCTCGTGCAGCACGTTGTACTTCTGCGTCGCATCGAAGTTCGTCGCGTCAACCGCCGCAATCAGGCTGTCGATCTGCGTGAACGCCGAGTGCAGCGGTTCCACGGTCGGCTCAAGATTCTCAGGCTTGAAGAGCGCTGCAGCTGCCCCGACAAGACGGTCTACCTCGGTAAGCGACTGAACCAGATACTGATGCAGCGCCACTGGAGCGTCGGGTGCAAGAGTCGCGATCGATGGCAGCGTCGTGTCGATCGCATCGAAGATGGTCTGCTCGTGCTCGGGGAGTTCGCTTCCGGCGACCCAGCCCTGTTTCGCCAGGCTCGCGCACGTGGTTTGCGAGCAGGTTCGTGCGGCCATCAAGGTATAGCCGGAGTCGAATGCGCCACTGGCCGGCCCACGCGATTGTCCCCCGTTCTGCGACTTCTGCAACGCAAGGCCCCGCCGTGCGAACTGAATGTAGGTATCGCCATTCATACCCATCAGGTTCGATGCTTCGCCCTCATGGATCTGCACGGTCGGGACCGGCGCATGCGTGATGTCGATGCCCGTGACGTAGTTGTGGAACAGCACCGGGCTGTACTTTCCGGTCGCGTAATCGAACATTCCCTGCCCGTCGATCCGCGCGAACGGAGACCGGGAGTAGACCTTCAGCGGAGCCCAAGGTGGCAGACCCATCTCGGCAAACATCTTGGGATCGGCAGCAGCGACGAAGGCCTCCTGGGCGATCTCGCCGGAGACCTGGTGCTGGCCGTGACCATCCGTCACTCCGCCCACAAATACCGCAGCGATCACCAGCGGACGATAAAGCCGCACGGTGCGGACTGCGTCGTACAACACGCGGTCATGCGTCCACTTGGCAAGCGTCTCTTCCTTGGTCTTCGAGAAGCCGAAGTCAACCTCGGTCCCAAAGAACTGGTCGACGCCCATGTAGCGATCTGCCGCGAGCAACTCCTGGGTGC
Source organism: Rhodanobacteraceae bacterium (assembly GCA_043783075.1). GTDB lineage: Bacteria > Acidobacteriota > Terriglobia > Terriglobales > Acidobacteriaceae > Edaphobacter. The sequence goes on along the minus strand of JAYVZU010000138.1, from coordinate 15,927 downwards.
GGATGAGGCCGAGCGCGTCGTCGAAGTCGGCCGACATCAAATTCTGGCCACCCTCACCGCGCGTCAGCGTCAGCATGGCTGCACGAGCGCCCTGCCCGCGGGATTCGTAGGTCAGAAAGCCGCCGTCCTCGTCGTCCGGGTGCGCGACCACCAGCATCATGCTGGCCCGCGTCCGCAGCTTGACCAACAACTGCTGCAGGGCAGGCGCACCATGGTTGATCGGCAGCGTATCCGCCAGCGCCGGTGGCGAGACATGCTCGCCCGTCAGGTTTGCTGGATCGGCAATCTGCTGCGCCGACAGGCTGGCTGCGGGCAGGCAGGCTGCGGACAAGACGCAGGACGCAAGTGCTATGCGGAGAGTCGGACGGAAATCTGGCATTTAGATTAAATCTCTCATAGTTGATGTGTCGCGCGTGGAGGAGATTCAGGCAGCAGCCATTTTGTACGGCTAAGACCGGGTTAGACTTAAGCCATCGATCCGCAACCCCAACTCGCGCGCACCCTGACTCTCAAGGGCGCGGTCGCCATCAACATGCTTGACATGATTGGCGTTGGCCCGTTCATCACGCTTCCCCTGCTGCTGGGCGCGATGGGCGGACCGCAGGCGATGCTTGGCTGGATCTTTGGCGCGGCGCTCGCGCTGTGCGACGGGCTGGTCTGGGCAGAACTCGGCGCCGCAATGCCGGAAGCTGGCGGAACCTACCGCTTTCTGCGCGCGATCTACCCAGGAAAAATCGGGCGGTTCCTGTCGTTTCTCTTCGTCTTTCAGCTCATGTTCTCGGCGCCGCTCTCGGTCGCCAGCGGCTGCATCGGACTCTCGCAATACGCGACGTATCTCGCCCCGTCGCTCGCTGCGCATACGCTGCGCGGAGCCTTCTGGGTCGTCGGGCCGGGCACCGTGGTCGCAATTGCGGCTGTGCTGATGGCGATCGTTCTGCTCTACCGAAATCTCGCCAGCCTGCGGATTGTCTCCTACGTGCTGTGGTGTACGGTCATCGCAACCATTGGCTGGATACTCGTCACGGCGCTGATGTATGGCCATCTATCGATGGCGTTTGAAATGCCGCCCGGCGCATTCCACCTAAGCCCTAGCTTCTTCACTGGCCTCGCAAGTGCCATGCTCATCGCCACTTACGACTTCTGGGGCTACTACAACATCACGTTCCTTGGGGCTGAAGTGCGCGAGCCGGCGAAGACGATTCCGCGCGCTATCCTCATCTCGATCACTTTCGTAGCCGCGCTATACCTCGCGCTGAATGTGGCGGTACTGGCCGTTGTTCCTTGGCGTCCGATACTTGTGATGAAGGACCTGACCTCCCGCCAGGCGCTCATCTCCTACTTCATCCAGACAGCGTATTCGCCCCACTTCGGCGCTGCAGCCGGGGCGATCCTTGGCAAAGTCGCTGCGGTGCTGGTGATGATCACGGCCTTCGCCAGCATCTTTTCGCTGCTGCTGGGCTACTCCCGCATCCCCTACGCCGCGGCTCGCGACGGAAATTTCTTCCGCCGCTTCGGCCATTTGCACCGCACGCTGGCGTTTCCCAAGGCCTCTTTGCTTTATCTCGGCGGAGTCGCAATTCTGTTTTGCTTCCTCTCCCTCGGCCAGGTCATCGCCGCGCTGGTCGTGCTGCGAATCGTGGTTCAGTTCCTTATGCAACACATCGGTGTGATGGTCCTGCGCCGCTCTCAACCGGAGATGCGCCGACCGTTCCGCATCTGGCTCTACCCGCTGCCGCCTCTGGTTGCGCTGGTCGGGTTCACGTACATCCTGCTCGGTCGGCCCAACTACCAGCGGGAGCTCATTTTGGCTGTCGGCGTTGTCGCGATTGGAGCCGCTGCGTATCTGATCCGCGACCGCCTGCAAGCCCGCCCATAGGCCAAAAGCATGTGCCCGGTCGGGTTTTATATCCAGGAAAGCGATAAAACAGAACAAACAGGCGGTCCAATTCGCCTGTTCGACCTGAAATCCGTTAAGATTACGAATTATGAGTGAAACTCTCGAAGTCGCGACGCCCGCTGCGAGCGGTCATGCGTCCAAATACACCAGAAACAATCCCTATCAGTCCGAAGTGCTGGTCAACTACCTGTTGACAGCATCTGGCTCAGAAAAAGAGACTCGCCACATCGAGTTGGCTCTTGAACAGGGCATGGCCTACACCCCGGGCGATGCCGTCGGCATTCTCTCGGAGAATCGTCGCAAGGCCGTGGACGAAGTTCTTTCGGCTCTTGGCTTTACGGGTGACGAGCGCGTTCTGGACCACTACAAGGTGGAGATCGATCTAGACGAAGCGCTACGGACCCGGCTCGCCATCGGCAAGCTGACGCGCGGCAGCATCAACCAGCTTACAAAGCTTGCCCCAACCAACGAGGGCCTGAAGGCGCTTAGCGGTCCGGACAACAAGGCCAAGGCAGAGGATTATTGCTGGGGCCGCGAGTTCGTCGACCTGGCGCTGGAATTCACCGGGGTCGTTGAGACTCCGCAGCAATTGTTCAACATTCTCGGTCGCCTGACGCCGCGCATGTACTCCATCGCGTCCAGTCAGGCGCTGCACCCGGATAACGTTCAGACGACCGTCCGCGTCGTCCGCTACGACAGCCACGGCAAGAGCCGTCAGGGCCTGTGCAGCGGCCACCTCGGCGAGCGCGCACCGATCGGCGGGACTCTGCCGATCTTTCTACACGCAAACGGCAACTTCCGCCTGCCGGAAGATCCTTCGCTGCCAGTCATCATGGTGGGCCCCGGCACGGGTATCGCTCCATTCCGCTCCTTCCTCGAAGAGCGTCAGGCAACCGGCGCACCGGGCGACAACTGGCTGTTCTTCGGCGAGCAGCGCGAAGCTCTCGACTTCCTCTATCGCGATCAGCTTGAGGGGATGCACAAGTCCGGCGTTCTACAGCGGCTCGACACTGCCTTCTCGCGCGATCAGGCGAAGAAGATCTACGTGCAGGATCGCATGACCGAGAACGCTGTCGAACTCTACGCGTGGCTGGAGCGCGGCGCCTACTTCTACGTCTGCGGCGATGCAACTCGCATGGCGAAGGACGTGGAAACCGCTCTCCTCGACTCGATCGCCAAGGGGATGGACGGCACGCCGGAGCAGGCCGCCGAGTACCTTGAGACGATGAAGAAGCAGAAGCGCTACCAGCGCGACGTCTACTAACCAGACCCGTTCAACGCAAAAAACGGACCGCCCGGCACATCCAATGCCGAGGCGGTCCACTTTGTTGTTGGAGCGAACGGCTAGACTCGCGTGTAATCCGGGCGCCAGTCTTTGATGGTTGCCTTGATCTGCTTGGGCGTCAGATTCTCGGTCAGCGCGCGGTGGACAACGGCAGGTAGCTCGGCGTCCGAGACAAACCGTAGCGCGACGATCTGTGCAACGCTGAGGTTGTCACTCTTGGCCAGATCGTCAGCAGGAAGCAGTGCTCTAAACCGCATCTGCTCTTCCAGCCGGATGACGCGATCCTGCGCGGCCAGCGGATATATGCGGGCCTTGAAGGCTAGCAGCAACAGCGCGACCGACACCAGAATGTGCCAGATGGCCAGGACAGGGCGAGCCGAAAAGGTGTGGAAGGCGTCGACAATGGTGACAATGACATTTCCGACCAGCACGATGACGATGAAGAAATGAAACGGCGGATCGAACCGCGCATGATTTTTGAAAGTTTGAGGTTCGGACATGGCCGAATCATACGCTCGGAGCTGGATAGGTAACAGTAAATATTTGGGTTAGCCTTGAGTGGAAGCAGAAAGGGAAGTGGATGCGACGGATTGGGGTACACGTAGGAACATCAGGCGGCGCCTGGACAGCAGTGAATCGGGCAGTCGAGGCAGGCGCTAATACCTTCCAGATCTTCACCGCCAGCCCCCGAATGTGGAAGGCCGCACCAGTCAAGGCGGAAGACGCCGCAAAAATGACCGCATTGCGGGCTCAGCACGGGGTCGAGCCGTTCTGCGTCCATGCCAGTTACCTCATCAATCTCTGTAGCCAGACCGAGACTGTCCGCGAAAACTCCATCGGAGCTTTCCGCGGCGAAGTCGAACGAGCTATCGCTCTGGGCGCGTCCTACTTGGTACTTCACCCCGGAAGCTGGAAGGGACTGACCCGCGACGAGGGCCTGCGCCTTGCGGCCGAGTCGATCGAGCGTGCCATCTCCAACATCGACTTCTCCTCCTCGAAGTTCGAAATCCTCATCGAAAATACTGCCGGGGCAGAGTTTTCTCTCGGTAGCAAGCTCGATCAGGTAGCCGAACTTGTCGAAGCCCTGCGGCGTTGCGCGCCAGTCGCCGTCTGCCTGGACACCTGTCACACACACGTCAGTGGCTACGACATCGTCTCCGCCGAGGGCTATGCCGACACCATGAAGCAGGTTGGAGAGACTATCGGCTTCGACACGGTAAAAGTCTGGCACTGCAACGACGCCAAAGCCCCGTTCGCCTCCAAACTGGACCGCCACGAGCACATTGGCGAAGGCACCATTGGCGCTGAGGCCTTCCGCCGCCTGCTCCACGATCAACGCTTCGCCAACGCACTCTTCATCGCCGAAACACCAGTCGACCAACCCGGCGACGAAGCTCGGAATGTTGGCGTTTTGCGGACGCTTGCTGCGGGGTGATCCAAAAGGTGCGATGCAAATGGTTGAGAACTATTTCTATTCCGCATCAACGTATCTCAACGAGTGGATATCCATGGATCGTGGACTAAGAAATTCCCTTGGATTTCGTGATGGGGCTGTGCTGGATGACGAACTGGCGCGTCGTAATTTGGTTGAGGCCGCCGCATACTACAGTGTTTCGCGAAATTTCAAGCTGCAAAACGATTCTCCTCGGCTGGAAGCCGCCTGGGAAGCACTCAAGCTGATCCGAAAGCCTAATGATCGCGAGGCAGCGCAAGAAGCGGTGAATGAATTAATGGAAGCGCTACAGGAGAAATATAAAAAGTCGCTGTGCTCAGCTGCAACTAAATTTCTTTGGTTGCGATTTGGATCTCCGGTGATTATCTACGACACTGTCGCTTGGAATTGGATGTGTAGGCAAGGCGGATGTCTGAAGAGCGGCGACTATAGCCACTACAGCAGAGCGTGGGTCGCCCAGTTTGAGCAGCGCCGCGAAAAAATTGCGGAAGCGTGCGTTGAACTCCCGAGCATGCAAAGATTCATGCGGCCAAACAACGTCCCCAATTTCGAGCTGCAAGAGGCTATTACCAGCGAATGGTTCATTGAGAGAGTCTTCGATCACTTCATGCTCAACGAACAAGCAGAGTGGGAATGGCAGCAAAATCGCGAAAAACGGTCATCAAGTTCCGTACAATGAATAGATATGGTTGGCATTGAGAACGAGACGAACGAACGCGCGGAGCAGCGGTACACGCCCGCCGAGATTGAACCCAAATGGCAGGCGCGCTGGGATGCGGACGCAACCCTCTACGCCGCCGACGCGCACGACTGCGGTAAGCCGAAGTTTTATTGCCTGGAGATGCTGCCCTACCCCAGCGGCCAGCTCCACATGGGCCACGTCCGCAACTACGCCATCGGCGACGCACTCGCGCGGTTTATGTGGATGCGTGGCTTCAACGTGCTGCACCCCATGGGCTGGGACGCGTTTGGTCTTCCCGCCGAAAATGCTGCGCTAAAAAATAATGTGCCGCCGCGCGAGTGGACGCTCTCCAACATCGCCGCCATGCGCGTCCAGATGCGCCGCATGGGCCTAAGCTACGACTGGGCCCGCGAGGTCACCACCTGCCTGCCGGACTACTACCGCTGGAACCAGTGGTTCTTTCTCAAGATGTTCGAGAAGGGCCTCGCCTATCGCAAAAAGAGCAAGGTTAACTGGTGCCCCAAATGCGCGACGGTGCTCGCGAATGAGCAGGTTGTCGGCGGCTGTTGCTGGCGTCACGAGGACACGCTCGTCGAGCAGCGCGACCTGACACAGTGGTTCTTTCGCATCACCAAATACTCCGACGAGTTACTCACCGGTCTCGACAAGCTCGACGGCTGGCCTGAGAAGGTCCGCACGATGCAGCGCAACTGGATCGGCCGTAGCGAAGGCACGCACGTCGATTTCTCAGTGGAAGACTCCGCCGAAAAAATCAAAGTGTTCACCACGCGCGTCGACACCATCTTCGGCGCAACATCGGTTCAGCTGGCTCCAGAACATCCCGTCGCCAAGCTCTTCGCTTCCACGGATTCCGCTCTCCAGAGCGAGATTGAAGCCATGTTGCAGCAGCAGAAGGCTGCCCGCGAAGCCGGCGACATCGGCGCGATTGAAAAGCACGGCGTGGCCACCGGCAAGTTTGCCCTCAACCCGTTCAACGGCGAGCGCGTGCCCATCTGGGTCGCCAACTACATCCTCGCGGACTACGGTACCGGTGCCATTATGAGCGTCCCGGCGCACGACGAACGTGACTTCGAGTTCGCCACAAAGTACTCGCTGCCCATCAAGCGCGTAATTGTGCCCAAAGTAGTTTCAGATGAGTTGCCGGTGCTTCCGTACCTCGCCGAAGACGATGCTGTCCTCATCGAATCCGGCGAGTGGACAGGCGACGGATGTGTCGAAGCGCAGCAGAAGATGGCCGCATTCGCAGAGGACGGCAGCTTCGGTGCAGCTACTGTTACATATCGCCTGAAGGATTGGGGCGTCAGTCGCCAGCGTTACTGGGGTACGCCCATCCCGATGGTCTACTGCGAGGCCTGCGGCATCGATACGCCGATCCCGGTAGCGCAATCCTCGCTGCCAATCCTGCTCCCAGAGCAGATCGACATCTCTGGCGAAGGCGGATCACCGCTCAGCCGTGTCCCCGAATTCCTGAATACGACCTGCCCGAAGTGTGGAGGCCCCGCGACCCGCGAGACCGACACCATGGACACCTTCGTCGACTCAAGCTGGTACTTCTACCGCTACACCGATTCGAAAAATGACACCGCCCCGTTCGACTCCGCCAAGGCCAACTACTGGTTCCCCATCGACCAATACATTGGCGGAGTGGAACACGCGATCCTGCACCTCATCTACTCGCGCTTCTGGACAAAGGTGATGCGCGACCTTGGTTTGATCAACAATGACGAGCCTGCCGAGCGGTTGTTCACGCAGGGCATGGTCATCAAAGACGGCGCGAAGATGTCGAAGTCCAAAGGTAACGTCGTCTCTCCCGACCTGATGATTGAGCGCTACGGCGCCGACGCGACGCGCATGTACGCACTCTTCGCCGCGCCACCGGATCGCGATCTCGAGTGGCAGGAGGAAGGCGTCGCAGGCATCTCGCGTTTCCTCAGCCGCGTCCATCGGCTCACCACGAAGTTCGCTGACACATCTGTAACCAGTTCAGGTACAGATGTCGAAGTGGAATCGAAACTACTCCGCAAACTGCATCAGACCATTGCAAAAATTACGTTGGACTTCAGCGGCCGGTGGCACTTCAACACCTGTATCGCGGCTGTGATGGAGTTGGTCAACGAAATTTCATCGGCTGAAGCTGCGATGGATTCCGGCGCAATCTCCGGTGCCGCAATTCGGAGTATCTTCCGCAACCTCGTGCTTTTGCTCTCGCCCTTCGCCCCATTCTTCGCGGCGGAGATGTGGGAGGCCATCGGAGGCGAGGGCATCGTCTTCCGCACCGCATGGCCGATTGCTGACGAATCGCTCGCCCGCGAGAATGAGATCGAGATTCCCGTGCAGGTGAATGGCAAGCTGGTCAACGTCGTCAAGGTCCCGGCTGAAAGCGAAGACGCAACGATCCAGGCTGCCGCTCTAGCCGACGAAAAAGTCACCGCTCGCCTGGCCGACAAGACCATCGTCAAGGTGATCGTCGTCAAAGGCCGCCTCGTCAACATCGTGGTGAAGTAGTGGCTAATGCGAAGGGTCCGGTTCACGGCGCGCAGTCTTTTGTCCACACCATCACGGTGTGCTGGCATCGGCCGTCGTTGGTCGCTTTGGAGGTCGCCTGGCGTTGGCTTTACGGTATCCCAGCCGTCGCGCTGGTCTACTCCCAGGTCCGCGCGATCCTGCTCCACGCGACCGGTGGGACGATGGATCCCGCGCGCCTTGGTCTCGACCACACGCTGCTGAACGACCCCGTCGGCGCACTCAGCGCAGACCCCCTCGGCGCGGCAGGGAAGTTCTCCGCCGCTGTTGCGGTCGTAAAGCCCGACTTGGTAAACCTCGCCGCTTGGATGCTGCCGACCCTGATCATCAGCTGGATCGTAATCTCATCGCTTGGCCGCACGCTCGTCCTGCGCCGAGCGGACCCTGCACTCAAGCCCCGCCCCATTACCCTGATGCTGCTCCAGATGGTCCGCATGGCGACCCTCTGTGGCATCTTCTGGGTGTGGTTCTCGGTCATCTCGTGGGCCAGCCACTACGCTATCAACGACCCCATCGCCTCTGGCACTGAACCAAATCTGGTGTTGTACTGCGCAATGGTAATCGTCTCCACACTCGGCCTGTTCACCCTGTGGGCTTTCCTTAGCTGGTTCCTGTCGGTCGCGCCGTTGCTGGCGATGCTTCGGAATTTGGGAGCCGGAGCGAGCCTCGTAGCGGCTACCCGGCTAGGCGCGCTGAAGGGCAAACTGATCGAGGTGAACCTAGTCATGGGCATCGTGAAGATTGCCCTGATCGTCCTCGCGATGGTCTTTTCCGCGACTCCCTTACCCTTTCAGGACGTCACCACCCCGCAGTTCCTCGCGTGGTGGTGGGCCGGTGTCACGCTGCTCTATATCCTATGGTCGGATTTCTTCCACGTTGGCCGACTGGTTGCGTATTTGAACCTCTGGCGCGCCTTTGAAGTCGAAGCTGAGGAAAAAACTTTGGCCTGACGGTCCCGTTTCTGCATCTCACGAAGGGTTGCAGGAGGATCGAATATGTCATTTGGTTTGTATGCCCTGGGTTACGCAATCGTAATCATCGCCGTCATTTACATCGCTCACCTCATGCACGTTCCACAGACGTGGATCATCGCCGTCGCCCTTTTGCTTGCAGGCCTGGGCATTGTCACCGGCGTCCAAAGCACTCGCCAGAAAGACCCAAACTAATCGCGGACCTGCCACGACGCGCCGGGGATTTAGACTATTGAGGTGGATACCTCAACGATCGTCATTCTCGACTTTGGCTCGCAGTACACCCAACTCATCGCACGCAGAATCCGTGAGTTCAACGTCTTGTCCGTGGTTTTGCCATGTACCGCTCCGATCGACAAGATCAAGGCGCTGAATCCGCTCGGGATCATCCTCTCCGGCGGCCCCTGCTCGGTCTACGATCCGGAAGCGCCAGCCGCAGACCCGGCAATTCTGGCTCTTGGCATGCCCATCCTTGGCATCTGTTACGGCTTGCAGTTCATGACGCACCACCTCGGTGGCCGCGTGGAGAGCGCATCCAGCCGCGAATACGGCCACGCCGAGGTCTCGATCATTCGCGAGACAGCGCTCTTCCACGGGCTGCCCGCGTCGATCAACGTGTGGATGTCCCACGGCGACCACGCCGCAGAGCTTGCTCCGGGCTTCGAGCTCACCGCTACCACCAACAACGCAGTCGCCGGCATCGCCGACGAAGCCCGCAAGATGTGGGCCGTGCAATTCCACCCCGAGGTCGCGCACACCCCGCAGGGAATGGAACTCCTTCGCAATTTTGTTTTGGATATCTGCTGTGCCACTGCCGATTGGACCCCCGAACACTTCATCCAGACCACGGTAGAGCGCGTGCGCCAGCAAGTTGGCGATGGCCACGCCATCTGCGGCCTGTCGGGAGGCGTCGACTCTTCGGTCGCCGCGGTGCTGGTTGCCAAGGCCATCGGCGACCGGCTCACCTGCATCTTCGTCAACAACGGCGTCCTGAGGAAAGACGAGTTCGCGAAGGTCCAGAGGACGATGCGCGAGCAGCTCGGCCTGAACGTAGTCGCGGTCGACGCCAGCGAGCGTTTCCTATCGAAACTAGCCGGAGTCACCGACCCCGAGACCAAGCGCAAGGTCATCGGCAATGAGTTCATCGCGGTGTTCGACGACGAGGCCAAGAAGATCTTCGACGCTGAGGCTCACACCGGAGCTGAAGTAGCCTGGCTCGTCCAGGGCACGCTCTACCCCGACGTGATTGAGTCCAGCAGCGTGCACGGCCCGTCGCACACCATCAAGAGCCACCATAACGTCGGCGGCCTGCCGGAGAACATGAAGCTCAAGCTCATCGAGCCGCTCCGCGACCTGTTCAAAGACGAAGTGAGGCGGATTGGCCGCGACCTGCGCATGCCGGACGAGATCATCGACCGCCAGCCATTCCCCGGCCCCGGTCTCGCCGTCCGCATCCTCGGCGAAGTCACGCCGGAGCGCGTCGCCATCCTGCAGGAGGCCGACGAGATCGTTGTCACCGAGATCAAGGCCGCCGGCCTCTACAAACAGATCTGGCAGAGCTTTGCTGTCCTGCTCCCAGTCAAATCGGTCGGCGTCATGGGCGACCAGCGCACCTACGCCAACACCTGCGCCATCCGCGCCGTACAGTCTGAAGACGGCATGACCGCCGACTGGTCGCCAATCCCCTACGACGTCCTGCGCAAGATCTCCAGCCGCATCGTCAGCGAAGTCCGCGGTATCAACCGCGTCGTCTACGACATTACGTCGAAGCCACCCGGCACGATCGAGTGGGAATAGTATGTTCTAGTGTAAAAGGCTGGCTTTATCCTGAAAATATTGTCAATGAGTCTGGAAGTCGGAAGAAAGAGCATTAACTAACTGCTAGACATGATCGAGACCGGTCAATGGCAGGTGCCCAAATTTCAGCGTGAATTCGTCTGGACTCCCCAGCAGGTGGCGGCACTTTTGGTCTCAATCTTCAAGACGCGACCCATTGGTCTCATCACTACCTGGGAGCAGCCGCAAGATGAACCGTTGACAACTCCCGAGCCCCTAAGTGTAAAGGGAGTTAGTTACAAGAAATTTGAGAAAACTCCTCCTGTGCTGAAGTTAGTGCTAGACGGAAAGCAACGGCTCACTGCCCTGACTATTGCCTTCGCAGGCCTCCGCAGTCCCGACGATAGATTTCAGTTTGCCGGACGGTGGTTTATTGATTTCAAGGTAAGCCCCGTCGAATCAGATACATTTGTCGTTTACAAAAAGAGAGCCGAAGTTGCACGCGAAAACCTGCAGACTAGCTCTAACTGCATTGCCGCTGGCTTGTTCACGCTTGACCAGTGTCGGCAATTTAATTCGCTTGCACAACGAATCCGAGATCGTGACTTCTATGGTGAAAGCGCGTTTCCACCGCCCGAAGAGCTTGAAAGACGATCCGCAGCATTAGCGCAATATCAAGAAGTATTTACAACATTCCAGGTTCCCTTCGCTGAAATTCCAAAGCTCACTCTCATTGGCTGATGTCTGTGAAATCTTTGAAGTGTTGAACCAAACTGGCACTGCAGTGTCAATTTTTGACCTTATTCATAACCGCGCGTTTGGCGAGACCGCGGGTGCCTTCAATTTGAGAGAGAGGTTCGAGGAACTTCGGGGAGCCCGAGAAAAGCTTCGCTTGCTTTGCGAGAAAAGTCGACCGGAATTTCTCTGTCAGCTTGTGACAGGCCTGCTGCTATCTGACGCGGCTAATGTGGGTGGTACGTCTAGTCTGCAAGTTGCCTCCGTCAAAGGTGGCGATTTACTTCGAACGCCTGTGTCTTTCTATCAACAAGTCTTTAGTGAAATTCAATATGTGCAGGCAGCAACCAACGATCTCTTTTCAGACGTCCTGAAAGGGGACTTCCGGCTCAAGGAAGTGCCTTATCCGGTTTCTCTAATTATCTACCTGTCTTTAAGATGGTTGCGGGATAAGTGGAGTGGGGATCAAAGTGCTCGGTTTACTGTGGAGCAGCTAAATCGGCTGTTCTCTGCTGTTTTTTGGCGAAATGTCTTCACAAACCGATATGACCAGGGTTTTCTTACAAAGCTAAGTACTGATATCGCCGCATTGCGGGGAATGCTGGAGAGAAATGCGCGAAAATCTTCAATGTCGGAGTGGGCGAGTGCGACTGAAGATGAACTGACAACTTACTTCGCATCTTCGCACAAAGCGAAGACGGTCGATGAACTGCAGGATTATGTGCTCGACGGCGGCATCCAGGGAGCGATTCGGCAAGCAATTGTTCTTTATCTCAATTCGACAGTGACAGAAGATCTCTTGTCGGGTGAAGAATTGGACCGATTTTCTGACAAGGGCAAGAACAGTGTGGATTTACACCACATGTTTCCACGACAGTGGCTTGCTGACAACCATCTTCCACAAGTGCAAGTCGATTTGCCGAACCCGCTTGATAAGGCCAATTCACTCGCTAACCTGATGCCACTTTCAGCTGATTCCAATAAGAAATGGAAAACGCGAGCGCCGAATATCGCTATTCAAGAGTTTAATTTGCAATGGATTTTGTTAGAGAATCGTTTCGACACAGCGGGGATCGACAAGACGGCGTACGACATCCTCTCTGCGACCTCGCCTAGTGCGATAGACTTTTGGCGGCGACGAGCTGAGACCATTTCTGCCCGTCTGCATAAGCTGCAATTTGTTGCAAACGATTAGCGCAATTGGATTGGGTCGCCCGAGTTTACTGTCGCGCCGCGTCCGGCTTCAACGATACCGACCGAGTCTCAGTCGTCTGAATCACGATCCGCGTGTTTTTGGGGAACGCCACCTTCGCACCTTTGCCGAAGTAGCGCGGATAAATCGAAACCGCGGCGCTATACATTCCAATTCCAGTAGCGAAGTTGGGCTGTTGCGCTGCTGTGCCGACGATCATCGAAATCAATCCCAGCCCGCTGGATGCCGTGGCATTCTTGCCTGCCATGTCGTGGTGGTGTTCGCGATCCAGCGGCCGCGATGCCAAAAGAATCAGGAGCGCCGGAATCAGAATCTTGTCCTGCGGCTTCGGCTGGACTTCCCCCTCGGCGTTCATGTTCAGCGCATCTCCGCCTGCTGCGTCGGCTCCGGCAAGTGTCGTGCGAACCTGCTGTATCTCTTTGCCTGGCAGTTGAATCTCCGAGAAGTTGAACCGCAGCACCCCGACCCGGTCAAAGTGGCGCGATGGCTTCGCCTGCGTGACGGTCCCCGTCAACAGCGCCCCGGTCGGCACAGCGACGGTGCCGTCCGGGTTCATCACAGGTTCGGCTACCGTGGCATGGATCGGCTGGTTAGCCTTCGACGTCTCAGAGCTGATGGCTTCATTCAGATACGCCTGAAGAATCCAGGTCGGCCGTGAGCCAGTGGTTGCAGCCACCGCATCCGAGGTCAACGTCTTGGTCCGCGACAGGCGGAATCGACTTGGGTTCGGTGTCAGCACCGGCGCCGGCACCGGCAGCGGGGCGAGGGTCAATGGCGATGTCGTCTCGATGGTCCATGCTGTTCCTTTCTGAATCCGCTCCGGGTGGTAGGGGAGCTGGCTGTAGATGAACTGCATAAAACGGTCGCCCTTGTCTGGCCCGATGATCGCTTGAATCGTGCCATCTACATACTGCAAAGCAAGCCGGAAATACTGTCCGATGAATCCACCCTGGGGTGTCGGTGTACGAACGACGCGGTAGATTGGCGCGCCCTCGGTCCCCTCCGCCGTCGTGATGGCGGTTTGTGTCCCATCCGGAGCGATGATCGAGTCGAACCGCACAATGGGCGTATGGAACGGCGTAAAATCCGCACGCAACCTAGCCGCAACCCGCTTGCTGTGGTCCGTCTTCAGGGCAACCACGCTTCCCCCGATGACCGTATGGGCCGGTAGCACGAGTCTATTGTCCTGATACACCGGATACAGCAGCTCCCCTCGGATCACGGCGCCCGCCTTCATGGGCAGATGCGCGGCAAGTTGAACTGGAAGCGGAGTTCCCGCAGGCAACGTGACGGAGGCACCCTGCTGGCAGGTCGCCGCCGGACTGACCGCAGCAGCAAAGAGGAGAGAAATAAATGTGGCTCGAACCATAGGTCTAGCTTAGACGTCGCGCACTCCCTTATGGGCCGCTCGAATGGTAGAAACGTAAAACGACGCCGTAGCAATCGCCATGGCGTCGTCTCTTTCCTGGTTTGTACCTATTTAGCCGAGCTCTTCCATGCTGTTCGCACCGTACTTCAGACACCAGGGGCTAGCGCCTGTCAGCGCATTGTTCACGTTGGTAATATTCTCTACGCCGACAGTCTCCAGCCACTCCCGGAACGCTGCAGCACCCTGCTTCGCGTAGATCAGAATGCCGTCCTTCCAGGTCGCGCGGCCACACAGAACGCCGTTGAACTTGGTGCCGGACTCCGCGCAAAGCTCCAGCGTCTCAATAAACACCGGGCTCGACACGCCAGCCGAAAGATAGATGAACGGCTTGTGCGTCATCGACTCTGCCTCGCGGAAATGCTCCAGCGCCCGTGCCCGTGTGTAGGCTGCTTCGCCCTTGAACGCCCGAGTACCCTCAACAAACTCCATCAGGATCGGCACTTCGACCTTCAGCACATCGACGCTGTAGCGATCCTTGCCAAACTCAGCCATGGAACCGGAGACCACGTCCGGCTTTGACAACGCGTAGGCCAGCGACTTCTCATCGCGCCCCTGTGCGTCGTAGCCGACCGTCTCCAGGAAGAACGGGATGTCGTGGTACATGCACTCGTCGCCGATGCGCTCGATCCACGCATGCTTCAGGTCGTTCACCGCCGTCTTCTCCATTGGCGAGTAGTACAGCAGAATTTTGATGCAGTCCGCCCCGGCTTCCTTCAAACGCCGCACGCTCCACAGGTCGAGCAAATCGGGCAGGCGCCCGGGAGTCGCCGCGTCATAGCCGGTCTTTTCGTATGCCAGCAGCAGGCCGGCGTTGTTGCGGTGCTTGGCGGCCTCCAGGCCGAACTCCGGGTCCAGCAGAATCGCCGACGCATGGCGCGTCAACACTTCGGAGACCAACGTCTTGAACTCCGCTAGGTCGCTAGGATTTGCCACCCCGCCCCGCTCTTTCGCGATCATCTTTTGTAGTGAACCCCGCTGGTCCATGGCGGCGGCGGCGATGACGCCGTGTGTATTCGAAACGGCTTTCATACCTGCAAGTTTTCCCGGTGTCAGCTTCATGCGCGAATATTCTCCTAACCAGCATTGAATGTGCAACCCAGCGACGATAATTTTACAGCCCGTATGAGATATTTCGCACAGTTGTGCGAATATCGTCCGTAGTCCGACGCCCAACTTATGCCCGTGAAGTCGGCCCTACCTCTAACCCTTGCCTCCGCAAACCAGAACCTGCACAAACAGTAGGATGCCGATAAATCGAACCAAATCAATACTGTTCAAGTATTTTCACCTCGGATATCCAATCGATTTACGGAGCCTTAATGGAATTGTGACCCCAGCTTCACAGTCGACGGTCAGTCTGGTTACATATGAAACTCTCTATCGCTCTCCGCCATATCTCCATGGCCCTGTGTCTGTCTCCGGCACTTCTGCACGCGCAAGGAACGACCGGACGTCTGGTTGGCACGATCACGGATGCCTCCGGCGCAACCGTCAAGAATGCACAGGTCACCCTTACCGATGAACGCACCGGCGCGCAACGCACGGTGTTGACGAACGATGACGGCACCTTCTCCGCAGTCGCGCTTCTGCCGTCCACGTACGACATCGAGGTCACCGCGACCGGATTCTCCAATACTGAAATCAAGAACGTGCTGCTCGGCGTTGGACAAGAGCTGAAGCATGACTTCTCGCTGCAGGTGCAGGGAAGTGCGACCAGCGTCACCGTCGACGCAGGCGCGCTCGACACGCTCGATGCCTCCTCGGCGAAGATCGGTGGCAACGTTGCTGCGCGCGAGATTGCAAATCTCCCCATCAACGGTCGCCAGATCTCGCAGCTGTACCTTCTCGTTCCCGGCGCAACGAACTCGGGCTCTGGAACCTTCGACAACATTCGTTTCTCTGGTCGTGCCGTTGAGCAGAACATTCTGCGGCTCGACGGAAT
>JAYVZU010000137.1:0-6517 GCA_043783075.1 Rhodanobacteraceae bacterium | reverse complement strand
TGGTGTTGATGGCGATCATTGGTTCTCCAAAAGTACGAACAGGCAAAGACGGAAACAGATCCCTACGGGATGACAAACAAAAGGGCGATTAGGTGGCGAACTTCCAGTTGCGGATGTCAGTGAAGTGGCCGGTGATTGCGGCGGCGGCGGCCATCTCCGGGCTGACGAGATGGGTGCGGCCTCCGCGTCCCTGGCGACCTTCGAAGTTGCGATTGCTGGTCGAGGCGCAGCGTTCGCCGGGCTGGAGAATGTCGGGGTTCATGCCGAGGCACATGCTGCAACCGGGTTCGCGCCACTCGAAGCCTGCGGTCTTGAAGATCTCGTCGAGGCCTTCTTCTTCGGCCTGACGCTTGACGGCCTGTGAACCGGGGACGACCATCGCGCGAATCTGGGTGGCCTTGTGGTGACCCTTCACGATGCCAGCAGCAGCGCGCAGATCTTCGATGCGGCCATTGGTGCACGAACCGATGAACACGGTATCGACGTCGATCTCGCTGATGGGCTGGCCGGGCTTCAGGCCCATGTACTCGTAGGCGCGGGCAAAGGACTTCTTGTCGGCTTCGTCGGTGGCGTCGTCGAGCGTGGGGACGGTCGCGTCAATGGTTGTCGTCATGCCGGGCGAGGTGCCCCAGGTGACCGAGGGGGCGAGTGTCGCGGCATCGATGTGGAGTTCGCGGTCGAAGGTTGCGCCTTCATCGGTTGGCAGTGTCTTCCAGTGCGCGACGGCGGCGTCCCAGTCTGCAGCCTGTGGGCTGAAGCGGCGGCCCTTGAGGTAAGCAAAGGTGGTTTCGTCGGGAGCAATCATTCCGGCGCGGGCACCGGCTTCGATGCTCATGTTACAGACAGTCATGCGGCCTTCCATCGAGAGCGCGCGGATGGCAGAGCCGGCATATTCGACCGCGTAGCCAGTGGCTCCGGCGGTGCCGATCTTGCCGATGATCGAGAGGATGATGTCCTTCGCCGTGACGCCGAATGGAAGCTCACCATCGACGGTGATGCGGAAGGTCTGCGGCTTATCCTGCGGCAGCGTCTGCGTGGCCATTACGTGCTCGACTTCGCTTGTCCCAATGCCGAATGCCAGCGCTCCGAACGCGCCGTGGGTACTGGTGTGTGAGTCACCGCACACGATCGTCATTCCCGGCTTGGTCGCACCGAGTTCAGGTCCGATCATGTGGACGATGCCTTGGGAATAGTCCTGCACATCGAAGAACTCGATCCCGAAGTCGGCGCAGTTTTTGCGCAGCGCCGAGACCTGCGTGTTCGCGATCTGATCGACGATGTGCAGCCGGTCGTAGGCGCTGGTGGTCGGGACGTTATGGTCCACCGTAGCGATGTGGCGGTCGGGACGGCGCAGCTTGCGGCCAGCGAGTCGCAGCCCCTCGAACGCCTGCGGGCTGGTGACCTCGTGAACGAGATGCAGATCGATATAGACGATTGTCGGCTCGTTTGCGGGCGCGGCAACAACGTGCTGTTGCCAGACTTTCTCGAAGAGGGTGCGTGGTGTGCTCATAATTTGTAACTCTTTCGGTACTAATTCGCTTTGGTGCTGGTTTTACTTACGTTTCAGAAGTGGAGCCGCTTCTTCCGGGGTTACCTTTGGTCCGTTCGATGGAACTGGAATCTGGTGTGGAGTACCGTCTGGGTCGACGAGAATTGCAGCGGTGATCTTCTGCACGATGCCGCTGCCAGGAAGTGGCTCTGGCATCCAGCGAGTCAGCGAGCGCACCAGTGGCGGCGGCAAGGCAAGCGGATTTTGCGGAGTTCCCGCCGGCTGATTGGGGAAGATCCAAAGTGTGTACTCGGCGTTTGGATCGGAGGCTGGATGGCTCTCGCGAATCCAGTCGATGGCAGCGAAGACAACCAGCGGCTGCTTGCTGTTCAGATCGACAAACACGAGGCCGCGGCCCTGCGGATAGCGGAAGACATGTCCGGTGACGGTGAGGTAGCGATTCTCATCGGCCAACACTTTGCCGGGGATCGTGAGGAAGTCATCGACCGTATTTGGGAGTGACTTCTTCTGCGTGTTTCGTGGGTCGATGGTCGTCGATCCCCAGAACGACTGCGGTGCCTTGAAGTACTCGTTCAGGAAGTCGTGATAGTGCGGGTCCTGGATCAGGTCGTGCTCGCGGCCCTCGGTTTGGCCCGGCTTCTGCGGGTCGGGCGAGTACTGCCACATCCACTCGATATCCCCCGAATGTTGTTTATCCTTCTTGCGATCTTCCTTCTTCTGCTTGGTGGGAAGAGGCGGCTCAGATTGCAGCTGGGCTAGTGCAGGGCCGGCGAAGACCGCGAGGCAAAGCACGGTGATGATGAGCTTGCGTGAACCCACCTCAAACGATGAAGCCGTTTGAGATGGGGCACCCGAATTTGTGAAATCTTTGCTCATGAGTTGCCTGCGAAGTAGTCTTGCTTGCGTTTGCGGTCGATGGCGCGTTGCTTCGATCCGGAGAGATAGATGATCAAGAAACCGATGGACAGAAAAGTAGTCGCTCCGACGATGACGATTAGTGGCCGATATCCGCGAACAAGCTGGATCACACTCGCCGTCAGGATGGCGGCGGCGATGATCAGGTAGCGGGCTCGGGCGGTGAATGTCATAGCTATACGGCGTGCATGGACTGACGACGGTCGATGGCCTGCGTGAGCGCCTGGTGGACGAGCTTGCCCATCTCCGTTGTTGAGACGACGACCTGAGCACTATCAGTCCCGCGGGCGAGATCCGCCGTGCGGTTGCCGGCTGCGAGAACGTCGATGACTGCCTGTTCGATCGCCGCTGCCTCGACTTCGAGGTTCGCAGAGTGGCGAAGAACCAATGCCGCAGTCAGGATTGCCCCGAGTGGATTGGCCTTGCCGGTGCCCGCGATGTCGGGCGCAGAGCCATGTACCGGCTCATACAGATTGACCGCGCCACCGATGGTCGCCGATGCCAGCATGCCGAGCGAGCCGGTGATGACACCAGCTTCGTCGGAGAGAATGTCTCCGAAGAGGTTCTCGGTCAGCACCACGTCGAAGTTACGTGGGATGTTCATCAGATGCATCGCCATCGAGTCGACTAGCTGGTGCTCAAGCGTGACGTCTGGATAATCCTTCGCGACTTCAGTGACAGCCGCGCGCCATAGCTGCGAGACCTCGAGAACGTTCGCCTTGTCGACGCTGGTCACCTTCTTGCGGCGCTTTGAAGCAAGCTCAAACGCAACACGAGCAACGCGGACGACCTCTGCCTTGGTGTAGCGCATGGTGTTGATGGCCTCGCCACCACCATTCGCGGTTGCATCACGATTCCACCAGCGCGGCGCACCGAAGTAGAGGCCACCGAGGAGTTCGCGGACGAAGAGAATGTCGGCGTCCTTGGTCACTTCAGGGCGCAGAGGCGAGTTGTTGCTCAGGGCCTCGTAGGCCTTGGAAGGACGGAGGTTGGCGAAGCCGCCCAGCACCTGGCGGATTTGCAGCAGACCGGCCTCAGGACGCTTGTCCGGCGAGAGCGCCGCGAACTTGTTATCGCCCACTGCCCCGAGCAGAACGGCGTCGGAGTCGAGGCAGATGTCGATGGTCGCCTGCGGGAGTGGCGAACCGGTCTCGGTGATGGCGATGCCGCCGATCAGCGCCGGAGTAAAGGTAAAGTCGTGGCCGCCAAGCTCCGCAACAGCGCGGAGAATGTTCGTGGCTTCGTTAGTGACTTCGGGGCCGATACCGTCGCCGGCGAGGATTGCAATTTTGAGCTTCATGTCTTACTCCGAACTTGAGGTACAAATGCGACCGCGGATTTTCACGGATTGACGCGGATTAGGAACAACCTACGACGAAATACAGTGGTTCTTCGCTGCGCTCAGAATGACGGATCATTGTTGCGCGTGCTGGCACAATTATCAAACAGTCATGATGGAGTCTTCGGGCTTCAGCAGCCCGATGAGGTCCTGGTCGTAGATGGACTTCTTACGATCGGCGAGCGCGGTAAAACGGGCATATACCTCGTCGAGTTGTTCGCGGTTTAGGTTGTGGCCGAGATCGGCGAGCCGCTGCTCCAACAGACGCCGGCCGCTGTGTTTGCCGAGCACCATATTGGTGGAAGGCACTCCGACAGATTCCGGCGTCATAATCTCGTAGGTCAGCGGGTTGGCCAACATGCCATGCTGGTGAATGCCGGACTCGTGCGCGAACGCGTTAGCTCCGACGACGGCCTTGTTCGGCGAGCAGCCGAAGCTGATCATCTCGCCGAGCAGACGGCTGGTCGGGTAGAGCTGCGGCATCACAATGTTGCTGGTGTAAGGAAACTTGTCACGGCGAGTAGCGAGCGCGGCGGCAATCTCTTCGAGCGCGGCATTTCCTGCGCGCTCACCGATGCCGTTGATCGTGCACTCCACCTGCCTTGCGCCACCCTCAATACCAGCCAGCGAGTTCGCGACTGCCATACCGAGGTCGTTGTGGCAGTGGGTTGAGAAGATGATGGTCTCCGCACCGGGAATCTCGCGGTGCATCCGCTGGAAGAGCTGCTTGTACTCATCCGGCGTGGTGTAGCCGACGGTATCGGGCAGGTTGATCGTCGTCGCGCCAGCCTGCACCGCTACCTTCACAATCTCGACCAGGAAAGCCGGGTCGGAGCGGGTGGCATCTTCGGCTGAAAACTCGATATTGTCGGAGTATTTGCTGGCCATGGCGACAGATTCGGAAGCCTGATCGAGCGCCTGCGCCCGCGTGATCCTCAGCTTGGCGGACAGGTGAAGATCAGAGCTGGCAAGAAATACGTGAATGCGGTTGACGGGTGCGGGTTCGATGGCGCGGGCTGCGGCTTCGATGTCGTCGCGTCTGCAGCGGGCGAGCGACGCGATACGCGGGCCGCGGACTTCCTTCGCGATGGCGCGGATCGATTCCAGGTCGCCCAGCGACGCGATCGCAAAGCCGGCCTCCAGAATATCAACGCCGAGGGCCGCGAGTTGGTGCGCCATCCGCAGCTTTTCGCCGTGGTGCATGGTGCAGCCGGGGCTCTGCTCGCCGTCGCGGAGTGTGGTGTCAAAGAAGACGATCTGATTCGAGTTTGGCATGGTGTTTACGCTCATAGGCCGGTCGTTTCGACTCGTTTTATCATAATGAAACGTTATGCGTATGGCATCAAGTATTATGATTTCTAATCGAACCATTGGTCGTTGCATGGGCTTTCGCAAGCATCGGACGGGGTGGTTCGCAGCTGCAAATGATAAATCGGCAGGTGTGCGGAAATAAAGCGGGGTGAATCGGATGGACCTGTTCCAACTGGAGACTTTTCTTGCGGTTGCGGAGGAGCGCAGCTTCTCGCGGGCTGCGGCGCGGCTGCACCGGACACAACCCGCCGTCAGCCAGGCAATCGCCAAACTGGAAACCGAGTTGGGCGAGGTGCTGCTGGACCGGTCGTCGCGCGACGGAACACTGACCGACGCCGGCGAGGTTCTGCGGGAATATGCCCAAAAGCTTCTGAATCTACGCAGCGAAGCCGCCGGGGCTCTGACGGAGCTGCGGGAACTGCATCGCGGCCGGCTGAATATCGCCGCCAACGAGTACACCTGCCTGTACCTGCTGCCGCTGCTGGACGAGTACCGGCGGCAGAATCCGCAGATCAAGGTGGCGGTGCAGCGGTCTCTGGCGAGCCGGATTCCCGACGAGGTTTTGATCCACTCGGTCGAAATTGGCGTGTTGTCGTTCCGCCCGGAAGACGCGCAGGTGGAATCCGTAGTGGTTTACCGCGATGAACTCAGCCTTGTGATGAATCCGAATCACCCACTGGCGAAGGCCGGGGAGGTTTCGATACGGCAGCTTGGGCCCCTCAACTTTATCGCTCACAACATCTCTTCTCCGCAGCGACAGAAGGTGATTCAGGCATTTCGCCGTCACAAGACGACGCTGAAGATGGGCGTTGAACTTCCGTCGCTGGAGGCAATCAAACGGTTTGTAGCGATGGGAAATGGGGTTGCACTGGTTCCGGGGCTGACTGTCGAGACCGAAATCGCGAGCGGTGCGCTGGTCAAGGTCCATATCAAAGAGCTTCAGATTGAACGCAAATTGCGCCTGGTCTATCGGAAACAGGCGAGCCTGTCGCACGCAGCGCTGGCGTTTTTGAAGGTTGTGGAGGCTTATGCTGCCAAACATGGGGCACCCTACAGCTTCACGCCGGAGCGGACGGGCTGAGGCCGCCAACTATATTCGTATTTCTCCAAAACATTTGGCGAACGAGTCTCGTCTGTAGCGGTAGGTTCACCAGACCGGGCGATTTGTCCGGAACAGAAGCACAAAGAGGATTAACTATGACGATGATTCGATTCCGTAGGATCGCCGTGCGCGTCAGTGCGTTGGCAATCTGTAGTGCGGCACTTAGCGCCATGCCAATGTTGGCTCAGGGCGGTGGCGGTGGTGGACAACGCGGCGGGATGATGTCCCCCGAAGCTCAACAGGCAATGATCGACGATATGGCAAAAAAGGTTGGGTTGACCGCGGATCAGGTAGCTAAGGTCAAGGCCATCAACGCGGACCAGATGAAGCAGATGATGGC
>JAYVZU010000136.1:0-6530 GCA_043783075.1 Rhodanobacteraceae bacterium | reverse complement strand
GACATCACAGATTTCAGACGACGCGCCGCTGGATCAAGTGCTTGCCGCTCAGTTACTCGTCTCTCCGCTTGCGGCCAAAGGCCCGGCCAACGCCCCCCCCCTCACTATCATAAAGTTCACCGACTTCCAGTGTCCCTACTGCCGCAGCGCCGTCGGTCCCATGGAAGAGTTGCTTGCAGAACGTGGCCAAAAGTCCGCTGGGTCTTCCGTGCCTTTCCATTGGACTTCCATCCCGAAGCCGAAATCGCTGCCGAGGCTGCTCTTGCCGCCGGCGAACAGGGCAAGTTCTGGGAGATGCATGACCTTCTATTCAGCCACCAATCGGCCCTTAAGTTAGATGATTTACGCACTTATGCGATGGAATTGAAGCTGGACATGACTGCCTTCGATCAGGCACTTACCTCGCATAAGTTTGCTGGGCAGATTGCTGCAGACAGACTGCTGGGCTTAAAGGCCGGCGTCAACGGCACCCCAACCTTCTTCGTGGACGGTCAGCCCATGACCGGCGCCCGCTCCCTGCCGGAGCTGAACCAGTTGGCCGATTCACACCCAAACCCCACCACCGTTCCAACGACAGCTGGGCTAGCGGCGGTGGCCGTCGCTGATGCAGTAGTGCCCGATCAGCAGGTGCTGGGAGTCGGCACTACTGCGCCAGTCACTCTTACCTGGTATGTGGATGTTCGAAGCCCGCTCGCAACGCGTCAGGCTGAGTTGATCGAGCGGCTCGCCAAACAGTATGACGGACGCGTTCGCGTGTTGTTTCGGGCCTTCGCACTGGATTCTCACCCAGACAGCCGGGTGAGTGGTGCGGCCCTGCTTGCAGCTCTGAAGCAGGATAAGTTCTGGCCCATTTTTCACGCTATCGCCGAACGCCGGGACACTCTGGACCACGACAAGCTGGTATCGATCGCCGACACGCTGCAACTGGATCACCGGAGTTTTACGGGTGCGCTCGATGCTGCTGGCGCAGAGGTGGCGCTCGACATCGCAGATGCAATTCGGCGCAGGATTCAAGGCGCTCCAGTGCTCTTCATCAATGATCAGCGGGTCGACGGCTTGCAATCCGACCGAATCTATACGGCGATCCTCGATAGCCAATTGAAGTCGCTTCCAGCGACCCAGGCTAGCATGCAAGAGTAGCCGAGCTGCCGCGCATATCCAAGACAAAACGATGCCGGACCACAGGCTATGTGGTCCGGCATCTGTTTTGGTGCGGGTTAGAAGGTGAGCTTGACTGCCGCCTGCAGGACACGGGGTCCGCCAACGCCGTTAACATTGCCAACGCCGCTGCCCAGAGTTCCTGTGATCTTGCCAAGGTTCGCCCCAAAACTTGAATTGGGCAATCCGAAGGCGGGTGTATTTGTCATGTTGAAAGCATCGAAGCGAGCTTCGATCGCCGCTTCCCGGAAGATTGGGAAGCTCTTGAAGAGCGAGAGGTTATTCGACAAATAGCCGGGACCGCGGAACTGATTCCGTTGTGTATTGCCGACCGCGCAAGGGACCGGGTTTGCTGCCGAGTAAGCCGTGCAGGCTGTCGGCGCGGCAAAGGCAGTCGGATCGAACCAGGTCTTATTGGCTGCTCCGCTGACAACATGCGTCACGGAATAAGGGGCTATCTGGTTTACAGTCTGTGTCGTTCCAGGGGTCGCGCTCGTAGTCGTAATGGTAAAGGGCAAGCCAGAAAGCGCCGAGACAACTGCTGACACCTTCCATCCGCCGAGTACCAGCGATGCTGGCCCGTTGCTAAAGTACTTGTGGCCATGACCTGCGGGCAATTCGTAGGTAACCGTCTGCTCGAGGTTGCGATTACGGTCAAAGTCCAGGACAGCATAGTTGCGGTGACGAGGACCACTCCAGAACATCAAGCCACCATCCTGCGCGCCTGTCACATAGCCCTGCGACTTGCTCCAGGTAAAGGCGGTGGAGAATGACAATCCCTTATGGAAGCGCCGCTTCAGTTCTACCTGCAGCGACTCAAAGTTGCTTGAGTAGCCGAGGAAGTACTGGGTGACGCCAGAGGTCTTGAGAAAGGTTGGTGTCACGCCATCGGCTGCGTGATTAAAAGGATCATAGGCTGCATTCTGGCCGTAGATGCTCGGCACATTGATGTTTTGTGCTGAATCAATGCGCGTTCCATGATTTGCAACATAGGCGATCTGCAGGGACATATCGCCCGGCAGCGCTTGCTGCACAGCGGTATTCCACGAAGACACATACGCGTTCTTGAAGTTGAGCGGAATGTACAGATTTGCTAGACCGATCGTTCCGTTGGCAGCGCTCTCGGTGATGGTTCCGTCGGATGCAAAAGCAGCGGTTGGTGTGACAGGGATTCCAGTGACGAAGTTTACGAATCCGCCTGCAGGGTTTATTGCTGCTCCGTAGGTTGGGCTGTTGTTGTAATCGCTGCTGGTCTTGATGGGATAGTTATAGGCGTAGGAGTTATCTACAAATGGAACATAGCTAACTCCGAATCCACCGCGGACGACCGTCTTGTCAGTGACACGATAGGACGCACCGAGACGCGGTGCCAGGTTCCTATAGTTGGTCTGCATTCCGAGGTTCGAGGGATTTCCGTTCGTACCCGCAGATATCAGTTGGTTGGTCGTGGGGTTGTAGTTGACGAAGCCACCCGCCTTACGTGGAGTTGCAGGGGGATATAGTTCGTAGCGCAAGCCAATGTCGAGCGTCAGCTTTGACGTAGCCTGCCACTTATCCGAAAGGAAGAAGAAGAGCCAGGTCTGCCTGTATGCCGGGAAGGTGCTGTTGGTGTCCTGACCGACGTGATTGGGAACGCCAAACAGCACACTTGCAATGTCATTTGCCTGGCCCGTTGCGGCACCATTGAACGCTGTTGCACCGGGGGCGGAGGTTGCATTCTCGTTGAAATAGAACTGACCTGCCGCGGCGTTATTGTTGCCCTGAAGTAGGTCATCGCGAACGCGACGGATGTCGGCACCGGCCTTCAGAGTGTGGTTGCCAATGATCTTGGTCCAGTTGTTTGCAAAGTCGATATTCGACTCGGCGCGCAGCCAGGGCAATGATGCAGAGTAGCCAATCAACGGACCGGAAAAGTTGCTTACCGTGAACGCAACCTGACCACTCGTGGTGGGGGTGTTGTTGGTTCCGTTAGGACCGTTGCCAGGGATGCCGAGGGTTCTTGCATCATTGGTTCCGTAGTCAGTCTGGGTTGCAGAGTTGCGCAGGTGGGCGACACCAACACGCGCTTCCGTGATCAATGTCGGCGAGAAGATGTGGTCATAGTTAAATCCGGTGCTATACGCCGTGGCTGTTCCAGTCGCTTCGAAACCTCCGCCTGCCGGACCACCAAGGAACGATCCAAAGAGCGGAGCCTGGTAAGTGGTCGTGGACTGGTGGCTAAAGCGGCCGGACAGCTGATCCTTGGGTCCGATCTTGAAGTCTGACTTCAGGTCGTAGCTGATGGAATCTTTGCTAAACGGAGTGTTCTGGGAGAAGTTGTTGGTTGTCTTTCCAGCAATATAGGACGCCGAGGCAAGATTCTTCGCAGGGTTCCGAGCGATTGCATCGAGATCCTGCAGCACGGTTAGACCGACTTTGCTGATGCCAGCATTGGCGAGAGGAATCTGGTTATTGGTGAAAGCGGTACGTCCGGTACCGCATACCGGGGTGGTCGATCCCTGCCCAGAGCAGTTGGCAGTTGTGCCGGTGTTGGGATCATAGACCTGACCGGAGTAGCCACTCAGATCAACGTTGCCATTGACGACGTTATAGAACGGGATATTTGCATTGACGGTCGAGGCTTCGTGATCGGAGACCCGGAGAAAATCTCCGAAGAGGAAGAGACGGTCCTTGAAGATTGGACCACCGAGCGAACCGCCGGTGTAGTTGTAAACGAGACGCCCATTGGGGCCTGTCGAAAAGTAGTTGCGCGCGTTAACGCCATTGTTTTCCATGTTCTGGAAGACGGAGCCGTGGAAGTGGTTGGTACCCGATTTGAGCGTTACGTTGACGACCGTACCAACCGCGCGGCCAAACTCAGCTTCGAAGTTGTTGGTGGTGATATCGACGCTCTGAATGGCTGCTGCCGGCGGAACGAGGATGATGTGGATGCCGGTGCGCTGGTCATCGTCGATACCCTCAATCTGGTAGAGGTTGACGTAGGACGACTGACCGTTTGCATTCGTGGAAAGGTCGTTGTTGGCGTTGAAGAATTGCGAGTTGTTGAATGTAACCGGCGACATGCCAGGCACGGTATTAAGTAGGGACTGGAAACTATTTCCACTGGAGAGCGGAAGGTTGGCGATCTGGGTGGCTTCAATGGTCGTGGAGATGTCGGCGCGGTCCGTTTGGAGCTGGGGCGGAGCGTCCGTTACAGTCACTGTCTCGGATGTGCTGCCGGTTGCAAGTATCGTGTCGACGCGGGTCGTGGTGTTTGTCTCGACGACAATGTTCTCGCGCGATTCTTTCTTGAAGCCCGGGGCTACGATTGTGACCGTGTAAGTACCGGGAGCAAGATTGGGCTCGGTAAAGTTACCGCTCTCGTTGGTGATTGCATTGCGACTTGCGCTTTGCCCGTTGAGCAGGATGGTGACCTGAGCATTGGGAACGGTCGCTCCGGTCGGGTCCGATACGGTTCCCAGGATCGTACCGCTGACGGCCTGCCCGAACAGCGGCATGGTCAGACTTCCCAGAAATAAGGTAAAGGCAAGTAAGAACAAAATGCGTTGACGCATGAAGCCTCCTGAATTTTGTAACAAGTAAAAACTAAGTCGATCTGATCGGCACCTACTGTATCAGATTTTGGCTACCGTTTGCACTTCATTTACACACAGAATTGTTAGCGCTTCGAAGGGTGAAGAATGCGATGCTCGCGGGAGCCACGGCAGATCCACCGACAGGAACATGCACGGCACGTAGCTTCGGAAGGGAATCATTTGGCCCGAGGATGAGCGTCGCGCCGTTCAGTTGAACCTCGTTGCTCTTCAGATCATTCGAGGTAAGGCTGTAGCGCTCCGACTCCACTGGAAGCGTGAGTGCGTAGGGGGACTTGTCGTTCGCGTTGAGGACGAGAAGAGACACACCACCCGTAACTCCCTGAAGACATTGGGCATAGACGTGGACGGACTCAGCCTTGGGGAGGGCTGGATCGAGGACAGTCGTTCCCATAAACCGGTGCCAAAGCAGCGCGGACCAGTAGTTGGGACGGGGGGCAAAGGTATGCGAATCCAGTAGAGCGTAGTCGCTTGCAGCCAGAGTATTGTGCGCGACAACCTGAACTCCCTTCTGCGCGAGTGAACCTAGTTGATTCAAATATCGGAAGCTGTCGAGGAATGATGAAGCCCAAATATCCCCGCCACATGCGGTCTGTCCGGTCTCCGTCAGCCATATGGGTTTGCCTGGGGCGTACTGGTCACGGAGCTTGGCATAAAAGGCTTCCACGACGTCGGTGCGGTTGAGCCATTCATCGCCAAGAGCGGCTCCTGCGGTCGTGGTTCCGGCGGCTCCCAGGGCGGCTCCGCAACGTGAAGAAACACCGCCGTAAAAGTGGTAGGAGAAGGCGTCTACGGCATTCGGCACCATCGCCTCGAGTAACTCTTTTGATGGCAATAGCTTCATCGCCCCACCAGCCAGGTCAATGCCCTCGCCTACTGAACCTGGCCCGAGGAGGACTGCTTCCGGCGCGGCCTTGCGAAAGAACGGCTGGAAGACTGCATAGTCGCGGCCGTAAGAGGCACCGTCATAGCCCTTTGGCACTCCGGCCGCACTAACGAATGTGGGTTCGTTCATGAATTCGGCAGCGGCAATCTTCCCGCCCATCGCATGTGTGGCGTTGATGAACTTGCTGGCCTCGGTCGTCGTCCAAAGGCCTGCAGCATCGCGTGTCCCGCCACCGGTCGCAAAAGAAGTTACGATGCCAGCGTCGACAGCCTTCGAGAAGTCGATAACACCCTTCCATTGAGCGCGAGTCAAAACGCCGCCAAACCCTTCTGGCGGAGTGGATAGTGCGGGAGCACCGGAATCCTGATAAAAAACGGTGTTGGCCCATGTTCCAGAGACGCGAATGTAGGCCGGACCCAGCGCAGTAGCCAGCTTCCGCAGACGAGCATTCGTAAGGTCAATGGGAGGCCGCTGTTCAAACAGCCCGGGGTCGATGCCGCCGGGAGTTGAGCTAGTGGTTGTTGATGCCACGATTTTACTGCCGTATGGCTTCCAAAAGCGGCCGCCAATGACCTCCACAATCTCAACGTTGTAGGACTGGAAGCGCGGGTCGACCGTGCCGATACGGCGCATGGTGGCGGGGTTCGCCTTTACGGGCATGGCTTGAGACCAAGCAGGGCCGGAGCCTGCACAAAGGCCAACCAGACAGACGGCACGGATACTGAATTGGCACGTCGACACGCGGTTCAAATACGAAAGATTCATGAAGTCTCCATAATTCGGAATGTGGTGTAGGTTACGTCGCGTTTCGTCGCGCCGGAATCTATTTTCTTGATTCGCCCTGAACCCTACGGACTGCCTTCCACACTTCACAAGTGTCATACCGTAGCTAA
>JAYVZU010000135.1:0-2162 GCA_043783075.1 Rhodanobacteraceae bacterium | reverse complement strand
AGGCCGCAAGAATCTGCCGCGAAGACCTGAACGACGTGATCGCCGCATTCGTCCAGGACAAGGAAACCCTCAGCAAGGGACTCTTCGACACCGAAAATACGCTGCCACAAGAGACAACCCAGCTCCGCATGGCGAAGATCGTGCGCGACCGCTACCCGGAACTCGGCGAAGATGACGTTGAGGGTGTCCGGCAACGGGCCGTAGCGGCGCTGAGCCTCGTACAAGCCGCGCAGAAGCAGGAAGACAAGGTTCACGCCAACCTCGGGCTGCTGCAAGGCATACGGAAGTTTGTGCTCCACGTCCGCGAACTGAGCGTCGACCTGATCGACGCGATCAACCCATTCGGCGAAGCCTATTCCGTTCTAGCCAGAAGCCTGAACGAAGAGACTCTTCGCCAGATGCAGGAGAAGATCGCGGCCAAGAAGATCACGATGCCCGAAGATAAGGCGCGTCAGTTTGCCGAGCGCGCCGTGACCTTCAAGCGCGAACGCAACCGTCCTCCATCTCTACTCTCAAACGACCCATGGGAAAGGCAGCTAGCGGAAGGCGTTGCGGCGCACCGAGAGTACGTACGAAGAGCTAGAGTTGCCGCAGCGAGGGCAGAAGCATGAAAAAAGTTCAAGATCTGACTGACGACGAACTGCTCGATGAGCTTGGCGTAGAGATTGAAGCAGAAGAGGTCGGCGGCTACACGGCTCGCCAAGAGCGAATCATCGCGGGCTTCGAAGACATCATCCGCTTCTACAAGACCCACGGCCGTCCGCCGCAACACAGCCACGATGGCGACATCTTCGAGCGCATCTACGCCGTGCGCCTCGACCAGCTACGCAAGCTCCCACCAGAGGATGTAGCACTGCTGATCTCGATGGACACGGATGGCCTGCTGGAGGGCACGGCTGTCACCAAGACCGCCAACGAGATTGACGATGATGAACTGCTCGCCGAACTCGGCGAAGTCACCGCAGGCGACATCGGGGTTCTCCGGCACGTTAGGCCACTGGAGGATCGCAGCGATGTTACAGCCGCCGACGAAGTCGCCGCCCGCTTTCCCTGCAAAGATTTCGCCAGCTTCAAACCTCTCTTCGAAGAAGTACAGTCGCACCTCGACAGCGGTCTGCGCGCGGCAAAACGCTTCGAGAAAGACACGAGTATCGAGGCAACGGATTTTTTCATTCTCGACGGCCAACTCGTTTACGTAGCCGAAGTTGGAGATCCCATTCGCACTTCGATCAACGATCGTCCCGATGCCCGCCTGCGCGTCATCTACTCCAACGGCACCGAGAGCAACTTGCTTCGTCGGTCACTGGAACGTGCTCTTTATAAGAAAGAACGGAACGGGCGCCGGCTCACTAGCCCCGACCTCGGCCCCCTGTTCTCCGACTCGATAGAGCCCAACGACATTCCCAGCGGAACCATCTATGTCTTACGCAGCCTCTCTGAACAGCCTGAGATCATGGCAATCCACGACGTGCTGCATAAAATCGGCGTGACTGGCGGCCGAGTCGAAGACCGCATTCGCAACGCCGAGAAGGATGTTACCTATCTGCTCGCGCCGGTCAAGATCGTTGCCACCTGGAAGCTCGCTAACATCCAACGCTTCAAGTTCGAACAGACGATCCACCGAATCTTCGCCTCGGCCCAACTCCAGCTCCACATTCCAGACCGCTTCGGGATACGAGTCGAGCCGAGAGAGTGGTTCGTCGTGCCGCTGACGATCATCAATGAAGTGATGGAGCGCATCCAGGACGAGTCGATCACGGGGTACGTTTATGACGCTGCGGCAGGAAAATTGCGCCGGATCGACCAGACTCACTGAAGCTGCGAGCAGAAGCTTCGAAATCGCAGGTCGTAAGGTTGATTCCGCATGCACGGAGACTTGTATTTGGGTAGTCAACAGGCTCTCGCCATTGCTAGGCCGCTTGGCTCGGCATCAGACTAACTTTCCCGCCAGCTTTGATCCCATCCAGATAGTCAGCCCACTGCTGCATCATCTTCCGACGCTCTGGCAGGTGCGCCGTGCGATTGTAGGCTCGCCCGTTGGGGTCGCGCACGGCGTGAGCAAGTTGATGTTCGATGTAGTCGGGTCGGACCCCCAGCACCTCGTCGAGGATCGTCCTCGCTACCGCCCGGAAGCCGTGTCCGCTCATTTCATCTTTGTCGAT
>JAYVZU010000134.1:0-6552 GCA_043783075.1 Rhodanobacteraceae bacterium | reverse complement strand
TGTACCGTACAAAATGGCGCAAGCCTCAAAGAAGCAGGACAAATGACGACCGCAACCACAGCATCCACTTTGCCAGACCGCGAATTCCGTAACTACGCCGCGTTGGGACTTATCGCAATCCTTGGAATCGCTGGCTGCTCTAAAAAGCAGCCCTCGACCGCCGCTGCGGGTGCTGCCCCAACAATTTCTGTGAATGTCGTCCGTGCCACTGCTCAGCTGGTTCCGATCTCCTTGCTGGAGACCGGTAGCTTTGTTGCCGACGAGTCCTCCGACGTCGCCCCATCCATCGCAGGAAAGGTCATCAGAACCCCCGTTTCCGCCGGAGCATCCGTCAAGGCCGGCGATGTCCTCTGCGAACTCGACCACCGCGACGCCGAGTTCAAGCTCGCTCAGACCCGCGCCCAACTCGCGGAAGCCACGGCGGGCGTCCGTCAAGCGCAACAGAGGATCGGCCTCGGAACCGCAGGCTTTGACCCAACGAAGGTCCCTGAAGTTGCGGCTGCCAAGGCAAACTACGAGTCATCAGCCGCACAGGCGCGCCTCGCCGCAGCCGATGCAAAGCGCTACGCCAATCTGATTGCGACAGGCGATGTCTCGCAGAGCGTCTACGAGAAGACCCGCACTCAGGCAGACACGGCATCCGCCCAATCCGATGCATCGCGCCAGCAGTACGAAGCCGCACTCAACACCGCGAAGCAAAGCTACCAGGCAGTCAGCTCGTCGCAAGCTTCGCTCGACGCCATGCGGGCGCAGGTTTCACTCGCCGAAAAGACACTCTCTGACACTACAATCCGCGCTCCATTCGATGGCTTCGTAAGCGCTCGTCCGGTAGCTGTCGGTGAATTCGTCACCACCTCGATGACCGTTGCGACCGTCGTACGGGTGGGCGTTCTAAAGCTGCAGTTGAAGACGCCAGAAAAGAGCGCAGCTGGCCTCAAGCTCGGGATGCCGGTGACGGCGCGAGTCGCAGCTTACGGAGACCGAGATTTTCAAGGTGCAACTTCAGCTTTGAATCCCGCAGTCAATCCCGACTCTCGAACCTTCATCCTCGAAGCCCGCTTCCCCAACACAGTTGGAGAGCTTCGACCCGGAATGTTTGCGACCGCACGCGTCACGCTGCCCGGAACCGAGAACGCGGTCTTCATCCCACAATCTGCGGTCGTCCGCGATCGAACCACGGATTCAAACCAGGTGTTCGTCATTGATGCGGGCAAGGCTCATCTGCGTGTCGTCACTCTGGGCGATACAGATACCGGTCGCATCAGGGTTCTCTCCGGAATTGCAGCAGGGGAAGTGGTGGCCACCAACCGGCAACCCGACCTCTACGACGGTGCGCCCGTAACCCCACAAGTGGCGCGGTAAGGGAGCGACAATATGCATTCTCTAGCGAAACTATGCGTACGTCGTCCCGTCTTTGCCACGATGTTGATTCTGTCGCTGGTCGTGGTTGGCGGCTTCTCCTATTTCAGCCTCGGCGTCGATCTCCTCCCTAAGATCGATATCCCGACGGTTGCCGTTACAGTCTCTGACCCCGGCGCTTCGCCCGAGGAGATCGAGACCGAGATCAGCAAGAAAATTGAAGATGCAGTCAACACGATCGGCGGCCTGGACGAACTGCGCTCGAACTCCTCGGAAGGCCAGGCACAGATCATCATCACGTTCGAGCTTTCCAAGGACGGCGACGTCGCCGCGCAGGAGGTTCAGAATAAAGTCAATCTCATCCGCAACAACCTGCCTCAGAACGCGAAGGCCCCGGTCGTACAGAAATTCGATCCCGACGCCAACCCCATCGTGCAGATTGCGGTGTCAGCTCCGCGCTCGCTAAGGGATCTCACCTTGGTTGCAGACAAGCTCATCCGGCAGAAGTTGGAGAATGCTCCCGGTGTTGGACAGGTTCAGCTTCTCGGCGGTGCCAAGCGCGAGATTCATGTCAATGTCGACCCTGACAAGCTGCGTGCTTACGGCTTCACCATCACCGATGTTGTGAATGCAGTCCGCATACAGAATCTCGAACTTCCCGGCGGTTCGCTCAACGCGGGAGCGACAGAATTCACCGTCCGCACTATGGGCCGCATCACCAGTGCGCAGCAGTTCAACGACATCGCAATCGCCACACGCCAGGGTTACGTCGTCAAGGTCAGTGACATCGGCACGGCAGAAGATAGCTATGAAGAGCCCCGCACTTCAGGCCGCCTAAACGGCATTCCTGCAGTAACGCTCGTTGTAGCGAAACAGTCGGGAGCAAACTCCGTCACGACGGCTGATGAGGTCAAAAAGCGGCTGGACGAGATCACGGCCACACTGCCAAAGGATGTTCGGGTCCAGGTGGTACAGGATCAGTCAGTCTTCATCAAGGCGGCCATCGAAGCGATCAAGCGCCACCTCATCGAAGGTAGCTTCTTCGCCTGCATTATCATCTACATCTTCCTCGCAAACTGGCGCACAACGCTCATCGCCGCAGTCGCAATTCCGACCTCTATTATCTCTGCATTCGCCTTGATGAAGGTCATGGGCTTCACGCTCAATCAAATCACGATGCTCGCCCTGACGTTGATGGTAGGCATCGTAATCGACGACGCCATCATCGTCCTCGAAAACATCTACCGCTTCATCGAAGAGAAGGGGATGTCACCGATGGAGGCAGCCGTCGAGGGAACGAAGGAGATCGGCCTTGCTGTCATGGCAACGACCCTCTCGCTCCTAGCGGTCTTCCTTCCCGTCGGCTTCATGGGCGGCATCGTCGGTCGTTTCATGAGCTCGTTCGGCTTCACGTCGGCTTTTGCCATCGCCGTCTCGCTGCTTGTCTCGTTCACGCTTACTCCGATGCTCTCCTCCCGATTCATCAAAGCGCCAGCCAAAGACGATGCTCAGGCGCACGGCTCCAAGGACTCGAAGTTCTTCCAATACATCAGCGGCCACTACCTCACCATGCTGAAGTGGTCCATGGCACATCGCAAAGCCGTACTGCTGATGTGTGGCGGCACTGTGCTCAGTTTGATCCCGCTCTTCATGTTTGTCGGCAAGGACTTTACCCCATCCGATGACCAGTCGCAATTCAACGTGCTGGTCCGCGCGCCAGAGGGAACTTCGCTTGCCTCAACTACCCAGGTTGGCGAGGCCATCTCGCAAGCCATCCGCAATGTGCCCGGTGTTTTGACCACTCTGACGACTGCCGGCGGAGGCAGTGATGGAGCCGTAAACAGCGCTAACATCTACGTCAAACTGGTGGATGTCGCGGATCGTAAAGACACACAGCTTGCCATGATGCAGCAGACTCGCAAGCTGCTCAAAACATTCCCCAGCAATTTGCATACCAGCGTGGAGCTTGTGAGTGTCGTGGGTGGCAACCAGAGCAATGCTCAGGTTCAGTACTTCATCGAAGGCCCCGACCTCCCCAAGCTCGCGCAGTATTCGGACCAACTGGTCGCTCGGATGAAGAACATCCCCGGTGTTATCGACGCCGACACCTCGCTCCGGAGCGGCAAGCCAGAGGTTCGGCTGGATATCGACCGCGCCCGCGCAGCGGATTTGGGTGTCTCCGTCAACAGCATCGAACAAGCCCTCAACACTCTTGTCGCAGGTGAGACAGCATCCACCTTCAACGCCGGTGACGATCAGTATGACGTGCGAGTCCGCGCCGGGGAGCAGTTCCGCAACCGCGTAGAAGAACTACAGAAGATCACAGTCGCTTCCACACGTCAGCTTGGACCGGTTGGTTTGGATGAGGTCGTCTCGGTCCACACTTCCACGGGCCCTTCCTCCATCAATCGCATCGCTCGTCAGCGGCAGGTCACCGTAAGCTGCAACATCCTGCCCGGATACTCGCAGGGAGCTATTCTTACGGCATTGCAGAAGGCTGCCGACGACATCCGTGTGGACCCCGATTACCACACCGGGCTCGCCGGGGCTTCCAAGGAACTCGGCCGCGCTGGCTACTACTTTGCGCTGGCCTTCGCGCTGACCTTCATCTTCATGTACATCGTGCTCGCGGCGCAGTTTGAGTCGTTCATCCATCCGATCACCATCCTGCTCACGCTCCCGCTTGCAGTCCCTTTCGGCATCCTTGCGCTGCTGCTCACTGGCCAAACGGTCAACATCTTCTCCGGCCTTGGCCTCCTGCTTCTCTTCGGCATCGTGAAGAAGAACGCCATCCTCCAGATCGATCACACCAACGGCCTGCGAGCCTCGGGCATGCCTCGTTACGAGGCCATTCTGCAGGCCAACATGGATCGGCTACGCCCCATCCTGATGACGACACTTGCACTCGTCGCCGGCATGCTTCCGCTCGTCATCTCACGTGGAACAGGCGCCGCGACCAACCGCTCCATCGGCGTTCTTGTCGTCGGCGGGCAGTCTCTTTGCCTGGTCCTCACGCTGCTTGCGGTCCCGGTCTTCTACTCAGTGTTTGAAGACATGTCGCAACATCGCATCTGGAAGCTCCCTCTGCAGTTCGTGCAAACTCAGCTTGCCCGGATCCCGACCAGAAAGCATGCTCACATCGACGCGGTTGAGCCCACCCGTCCGGAGTCCCTCGTATGAAGAAGCTTGTAGTTCTCTCTTTGCTTGTCTGTGCCAATGCCTTCGCCCAGCAGCCTGACCCATCGTCTCCCGCATTGCCGCCAGCCGTGGCCCTGCAGATTGCTCCGCGCGTCGGTATCACCAACCAGGTGCAACTCGCCCTGCCCGATGTAATCCGCGCTGTGCTCGCAAACAATCGCGATGTAGAGGTTTCGCGCCTATCGAAGCAGAAGGCATCTCTCAACCTGAGCGCCGCGAAAGGCTACTTCGACCCAACCATTGGCGGAACCGCTTATAAGCTCCGCCAGGTCACACCGCAAACCTCATCGCTAGGTGGCGCAGTCAACGGCGCAGTCGCCCAGAACGAGATCTACGCTGACCCGCAGATCAGTGGCAACTCGCCCTGGCTCGGTACCAACTACAAGCTCGATTTCAACTCCGCAAAGATTCAAAACAACAACAGCTACAACACGCTGAATCCCACATACCCAACCGCAGCGACGCTAAACCTCACCCAGCCGCTCTGGGCCGGGCTGTTGTTCGATCAGAACCGTGAACGTCTGTCTGTTGCCCGCAAGGGTGTCGCTCAGTCAGACGAGCAGTTCCGCCAGCGCGTCATTGAAATCACTACGCAGGCCATCCGCGCCTATTGGGAGCTCGATTACTCGTTGCGGAATCTCGACGTCCAGATTGAAGCTGTTCGTCTGGCCGAGCAGCAGGACGCCAGCAATCGGCGGCAGGTCGAGCAGGGAACTCAAGCGACGGTCGACGTCATCCAGACCCAAACCCAGATGTCGACTTATCAGCAGAATGTCTTCAACGCCCAGCAGCAGCTCACGCAGGCGGAGAACACGCTCAAGTCGCTCATGCTGCCAGATAGAACCGATCCTCTCTGGAATTCGGCGCTGAAGACCTCCATCATTCTGGATGACTCAGCAGCTGTGCCGACCCTCGATGAGGCGCTGCATCAGGCTCTATCGGAACGCCCAGACGTGAGGGCTGGACAGCTTGCTGTGCAGATATCGCAACTGGACGCACGGCTCGCGAAGGAACAGACGAAGCCGCAGGTGAACCTTACTGCACAGGTTGGGACGCAAGGGCTATCCGGCCAAACTGTGACGCAGGCTACCAGCCCTTTCGCGGCGATCTTTGCGCCTGTCATTACGCGTATCAATGACCTTTCGGCTCTATCGGGACTTCCTCCAATCACGATCTCTGGCGGGTCGACGAGCGGTTCTGTCCCTGACTTTTTCGTTGGAGGTTATGGTGAGTCACTTCAAACTCTGCGCGACGGGCGGTTTCCGACGGTGAAGATTGGGCTGCAGGTTTCTCTGCCGATCGGCAACCGGACAGCGCGAGCTCAAGCCAATATTGCCGCAACAAGCCAAAAGCAATCCATCACCCAGCAGCAGCAACTGGAGATGACGGTCGAGAGCGATGTTCGCAACACGCTACAGAAGTTGACGAACTCCGACCTCCTCCAAAACACCGCGCACCGTGCGGCTCTGCTGGCGCAGCAGCAGTACAACAGTGAGCAGCGGCAATTCAAGGCCGGAACCTCGTCTGTCTTCTTGGTGCTGCAGCGCCAAAACGAATTGATCAGCGCCAAACTCCGCGAGATTCGAGCGACGGCAGATCGTGGAGAGGCTCTGGCCGACTTCGACCGAGCCACAGCCAACACCCTCCATCGCCAGAATATCGACATCACGAAGTAGGACTTACGTCGGTTTCTTGTTGGTTTGTACCTTGGGCGTCCCCCTTGGTTAAAGTCCGAAAGTCCAGATAACTGGGACCTTAGGGAGACTCTGCACAAGTTCTGCGTCCACAGCCTGATTGATTAGTCTGAAGCTCAGGGGTGGATTGCGATGAAGCAGCGTAGCTTGGCGTCTCTGGTTCGTCCGCACTATGCGAAGGCGGGCAACGGTCGGCAGCCGGTGGGGTTGTCGATCATGCTGCGGACGTACTTCGTGCAGCAGTGGTTCAACTTGTCGGACCCCGGTGTGGAGGAGTTGCTGTACGAGTCGGCGGCGGTGC
>JAYVZU010000133.1:0-2172 GCA_043783075.1 Rhodanobacteraceae bacterium | reverse complement strand
ACCAGCTCCAGCCCTCGGCTCGACTTCCGGTTTTTCACTTCGGCCTCGATCTTCTGGTACGTCTCCAGCGTCATCGTTTCCCCTACCGCCAGCTTCGGCAGGATGTTGATGAGCAGCAGCAGCAACGCCGTGATCTCCTCCAGCTCCACGCTCGGGCGAAGCTCCGGCGCGGGCTGTTGGTCGCGCTCGATCTCGCCCAACACAAGCCCGCGTATCAGCTCCGACGGCGACTGCTTCCGCCGCTCCGCAAGGGCCTCGAACTCGTGCAGCTCATGCTCGTTCAGCTTCGTTCCGACGTGGTGCGTCCGGTGCTTCGCGTGTCGCGCCCGCTCCGCCAACAGGTTCGCTTCCTCAAGGATCGCCATCGCTCCACACCTCCACGGAAGGCCGCGTTTCCAGATGTAAACGCGGGTTTCCCCACGGACACCCCACAACCGCCTATCTCTTAGATGCGATTCACGTTCCCATACGGATACGCCACAGTTCCCTACAAGGGGTGGAGTGTCATAGTTCATCCGGTGCGCAGCACCGCGCTTTTTCTTCTAGGCGGCATAGAGGCCAGAGGAAGGCCCCAGACGCAAGCAAGCCGCCCCGAGGGGCGGCCTTGATGAGCTTACTTTTGAGTAGTGCTCTGACGCTTTCTGAGTCGTTCCAAGACAACGGCGATCTTGTCGCGGTCATGTTGTCCCGAAGCATAGTGCCGGTTGATCTCTGCTTGATAACGACCGACCTTCTCCGAGGTTACCGGGGCCGAACTGCACATTAGGTAACCCTCAACGTAGCCGCGATCTGCGGACGCTAGCGCGGGCGGCCACGGACCATCGAACCCGCCCCACCAGTCGCCATCCAGATAACCATGTCGTTCGCTGTAGATTTCACCGCCGGTGATGTCCCTGGAAGGAAGCGTTGTCCATGCATGTTCGATTGCTTTAGTGACCGCTTTGGGATCGTTCGGATCGACCGCCTTCAAGGTTTCCGACACTGCATTTTGATAGTCCGTAATAGACGCCTTCGCCACTTTGGCCGGTTGCCGACAGTCCTGGTATCCGTATATAAAACCTCTCTGCTCGTCTCCGCTGGCGCGCTGCCACCATCTTGAGTCAGCGCGTAAGGTGCCCGGAGCAACTTGCATCCCACTGAGAACACTACAAGCGAAGAGCAGGCTTAGAGATGCCACAAGAGTTCTTTTCAAGAGGCTATTTAAGCGCATAGAAGACAACCCCCTTTCGGAAGCCCGCACTCGGCTGTTGCGAGAGAGGATAAACCCCGATATGACGACCGATGTCATTGATCAAGGGATCACCGGCGTTGTGGTTTGGAAAAGCAGATTGCGCTCCGTAGGTATTATCGGGAGCGACCGTGACGATGTGACCGTGTCCCGGCTCAAAATATGCTCCGTAAACCACCTTGCCCAAGTTCGCTATCCGCTGAGCCTCGGCTGGTCCAACCCGATAATAATTGGGCGAATGAGCCAAGGTATTCACATCCGTGTTAGCCAGATTTGGAACTCCATTTGTCATCAGCGGCCCCATATTCGTGCCTGGCACATGCTGACCGATATAGCAGGAAGCCATATTGCAGAATGTCGCTCCTCCGGGTATTAGCTGGAACCTCGGATTAGAACGCGCATCCGACTGTGCTTGACTGAGGGGATATGTTGCCGTCCCCGGTGCACCTTGGGGCGGAGGAGGAGGACCGCTCGGTGCTCCGGCACCAGGCGGCAACGGATCAGGAGTAAACAGGTGACGCAGCCAGCATAGGAACCCTGAGCAGGAAGCTGCGGGCGTTGCTTGGTGACCGTCCTCGTCTATCTGAGATAACGGATTGTTGCCCACATATGAGTACAAATTCAGACTTTGCGGGTCGGCTAAATCGCCAAATGGGATGGGGGCCGGTCCGTCGCTCAAATCGGGGGACATCCACCGCCCCATGTTCGATCCGTAATACCTGGCCCCGAAGTAGTCGAGTCCTGATTCTGCGTCCCGTTCTTTGCCGGTGAAGTGGTGTTCAGACGGGTCGGTGCAGTTTCCGTTGGCCGTGAGCCCGCCACCGAAGGGCATGCTGGTATACGTTGAGACGCAACCGTTGGCCCCGACCTCAGCCCGCTTGGTGCCGAGCCAGTCGTTGAGCGCGAAGTACGTGCTGGTGCGGACGCTGCTGCCGGAGAGCGTA
>JAYVZU010000132.1:0-2182 GCA_043783075.1 Rhodanobacteraceae bacterium | reverse complement strand
TGACCTATACCGGCGATGCAGCGCTAACGTGGCGTCAGGATGCGTTGCGCGGCGATGCAACGAGCGTGAAAGAGGACCTGAAGACTAATCTCGAACGTCTGCTGCCCGGCGGAATGGACGTCAAGGTATCCCGGATCGAGAATCTTACGGAGTATGAACAGCCGCTCAGGGTGACCTACGAAGTCAAGGGCCCCATCGGCTCGTCAACTGGCAAGCGTCTTTTGATTACCGGTGATCTATTTGAGACAAACTCGAAGCCAAAGTTTCCCGAGGCAAAGCGCGATCTGCCGGTGGATTTGAAGTATCCAAGCGTGCTGCAGGATGTGGTTCGCCTCATCCTTTCGCCCGGTATGGTGGTGGAGTCATCTCCTGCTCCCGCGACGAGTGACCTGAAAGGAGTGGCAGCCTATAACCTCCAGATTACGACGACCCCAAGCACAATTATGATCCGGCGCAACCTGACGATTGGCAGAACTCTGGTCGGGAACGACATGTACAACGATCTCCGCGACTTCTACGACAAGACTGAAGCAAAAGATCAGGAGAGCGTAGTCCTGACGCGGAGCGCGGCTCTCGCTGGGCATTAACAGGTTGCGTGGGGTCTGGAGAGTTGGATGATGAGACTTTTAGCCATTCTCGGCGGATTGCTGTTTTTACTGCCGGGATCGGCGAATGCGGCCGATATCTGGAAAGTCCCAACGGCCGCAGAGTTGACGATGACGTCGATCGCCGAAGTCCCTGGCACGAGCGCGGTGATCCTCTATAAGGAGGAGAAGACGGTGGACCGCGACCGCGCGACCTCGGTGTATGTGCGCATCAAGATTCTCAACCAGAGTGGAGTGGACCACGCAACCGTCGAACTGCCATTTGGCGGCGTGGATGGCATCCACTACCAAAACCTTGCGGGCAGGACCATCCACTCAGATGGGACCATCTATGAGCTGACCGACAAGCCTTACGAGAAGGTTGTCGAAAAGCTACACGGCAGCAAGGTGAAGGTTTTGATCTTTGCACTGCCGTCGGTCAATGTCGGGAGCATCATCGAGTATCGGTACAAAATAGCTGGGGCTTTCGGAATTCCCGACCGGTTTGTTCAGTCCGACTTATTTACAAGCAGTGCTCATTACGAGTGGGCACCGGAAATGTTTGGTGTCGCATGGACGCCGATCCTTTCGCCAGGCGTAAAGGTGGAATCGAACAAAACCGGGTCGCTCCTCACGCTGGACGTGCAGAACATCATACCGGTGGAACATGACGAAATGATGCCGCCTCTGGGCAGTGTGAGCTATCGTGTTCTGTTCTATTCCACTCTGATGCGGAGTTCGCAGGAGTTTTGGAAGGTTGTTGGCAAGGCGTGGTCGGAGACACTCGACAAATTTATTGGCCCCGATAAGGCGACTCGTCAGGCGGTCGAAAAAATCGTGACGCCGAACGATAATGACCTCACTAAGATGCACAAGCTCTATGCTGCGGTCATGAGCTATGACAACACGGATTTTGACCGTAGGCTGACTGCGAAGGAAGTGAAAGCCCGGGGTTTCAAAGACTTCAAGTCCGCTGGCGACATCGTGGCTCGACAGCGCGGAAGCGGCGATCAGATTGCAATCGCATTTGTCGCATTGGCGAGGGCGGCGCGGTTGAAAGCCTATCTAATGGCCGTTGCGGACCGCTCCGAGCGACTTTTCCTCGAAAATTATATGAACTTGCAGCAGATCAATGACTACATCGTGATCTTCGACACGGGAGGAGTTGAAACGTTTCTCGACCCCGCAGGGCGATACACCCCGTTTGGTCAGTTGGCCTGGTTTCATACGCTTAGCGGCGGGTTGCGGGAGACCGCCACCGGGACCGCGATCATTAACACTCCGTCCGTTACCTATACCCATAACAAAAGCTCCCGAGTTGCCGATCTGGTTCTCGACGAACATGGAGGAGCTTCGGGCAAGATAAAACTGACCTTTGGCGGAGAGTTGGCACGGCGCTGGAGAGGTACGGCTTTACTTGGAGATGAGACAAGCCTGAAAACGGATCCCCGCTCTAGTCTGGAGAGCCCTCTGCCATCTGTCATGGAGATCGCCGTGGCCTCTATCGGTAAACTCGATGACTCGGAAAGCGATCTTACCGTGACGTTCGACGTCAGTGGAACCATTGGATCTGCGACGGGCAAGCGTCTTCTGATTCC